>PIVL01001145.1 GCA_003354145.1 Paracoccaceae bacterium | reverse complement strand
GGTGATGGTCCATTTGGAGCAGGACCGGGGTCATATCCGTGAGGTTTCGGACACGATGGACATACACATTGCCCCCTATGGCCTTTCCACAGGAGACATCTCAAATTGCAGTGAAGAAAGTTATAGCACTTGTTCTTGCAAAGTTCACCAGGAGCATTGGTTGCGAACACCCCACCTCCAGGAGGGCCTTGTCCATTCGGACCATGACCAAGCGGAGCAGGGAGACCTCCTTGAGTGGGCGCGATTCCCCCCTGATATCCATTGAACAAGTTGCTTGGCTGTGATGGAAGTTGATTACCGTTGAAGCCACCTTGGTTATATGTGCCAGATGCTCCATGATGCTGAAAGAAGTTCTGACCAGGTCCACGATGAGCAAGCCCGAACGTCGTAGCGTCATGATAATTTTCTGGCCTCTGGTATCCAAGGTTCTTGGCTCCGTCCTTCTTCATAGTGCAGTTCATTGGAATAGGCTCAGGGCGTTGGTAACCACCATTGCTCTGAACTCCACCTGATTGAGGCATCG
>PIVL01000008.1 GCA_003354145.1 Paracoccaceae bacterium | reverse complement strand
CTGGGAGAAATCAATCGAAAGCTCAAAAGCATGGATACTCATCGCCCACATCAGAACTCTAACACGCAGAATTGCAAGGCATTGTAATCATGCGTAGAGTTTTGAATCAGACACTTAGAGTCATCGCCGCGCAACTTCGTCGGTCGATCTTCTATCACCCGATCCTGCCCAAAGAGTTTTTCGGCCAGTTGCTCTTTCAGCTTTTGTTGCTGTTCCGGTTCTAGGGTAGAGATGAACGGGTCGATTGCAGCGATCTCAAAAGAGAACCAGCGCATTCGTTGCTCATTCATTCGGTGGACCCGTGACTGTTTGCCTGCAAACTGTGCCGCAACAAACGCAACGGCAGTAACAGAAACAGTTGCCACTACAACTGGCCAGTCGATTCCGGACGTATCGGCGATGCCAAAGCCGTTCCTGCATCACCACACGCGCCGCCTGCGGGCGGGCGATGTAGCGAAGGTGGGCCGCAGTCTGGCCCAGCTTCGCCGCACGAGTTTCATCTGTGCGCTTTTCGGAGAATGTCTTTACAGAGTGCCGAAATGAAAACAGTGCCATGATCCCGTTGAGGGTAGCGGGGATAAAAACAATGTTTTTATCCGTTGTGCGCCTTCCCTATCTCCTCGAAAACGGAAATAGGAAAATCGTCATGCAATCTGAAAAACTTGATATTTTGGCCGACAAGCGGAAGCAGAGCGGCCAATTGCTGAAGTTCATCACTATCTATTGCCGCAATCATAGAATGGTGTCCTATGACCTGCGGGAACTGCCGCTAGATGCGGTGGAAACCATCGGCAACGAAGTCGCCGATCTATTTGCGGATCGCTTCCAGCAACTTCGCAAGAGAACGTCCCCGAAGCCGGGGGCGTCCAATGATACTGGGCAATCGGGTTGCCGTGACCGGTCTCGGGGTTAGTGAAGCGTGGGATTCTCACTTTCGGTGCCATCGTCGATGACCTCGAACGGCGCAGCGTAGCGGAAACCTCCGCATTCGCCTTTTTCGACCGACCCTGCCTTTTGCAGGCTTTCCAGGGCTCGGCTGACTGCTTTGCGGTGATTGTCGCTGTTGGCCCGGGTCTCGTTGAACGGCCCGCCAACCAGTTCGCCAATATCCTTCCTGCTGTGCCACTTCCCGGCGTCATGTTTAGCCATACCTTTCAGCAGCCGCATAACTTCGGCGGCGCGCTCACCTGAAACACTTGGCTTGGTTGAGCGCTTCGTCTTTGCCCCCTTCGAGATCGTCAGCGAGTTGTCATGCTTGAACGGCACGGCCATCGGAACCGTGAATATATCGCCGTCATCATCGGTTCCAGCTTCGAAGGGTTCGATGCGGAAAGCGAGGGCACGACCTTTCCGAATACGCTTCTGCTTTTTTTGCAGCAACATTGCAACCACACCGGAATCGTCTTCAGCTTTTTCCAGCGTAAGGAGTGTGTCGAGGGTGGCTGTCATTGCTGAAGACCCGCGCGGCCTACCTTTGTCGCTGGTGCCGACATGGTGAATGAACAGGACATGCGCCCCGGATGATTTTGCGATGAACTGAGCGTGGCGAAACACCCGGCTCATATCCCGTGCCGAGTTTTCGTCGGCATCACCAATGGACAGATTCAGGGTGTCGAAAACAATCAGCAGGTAATCGCATTGGTGATACTCACGGAACGCTTCGGCATAGGCCAAGAACTCTTTGACCGCTCTGGGGTCAGTCAAATCGGGGACCACATCGAGAACTTCGAATGCGGCGGCGCCATCCGGCGCATTGTGCATGTAGGGGTAAGCGCGTTCCAGAATCCCCTCTGGGTCTTCAGCGGCAACATAGAGGACTGCGGCGCGTTTGACCTTCATGTCGCCCATGTCGCGGCCCATGGCGACATGGGAGGCAATGCACGACATGATTGCGGATTTCCCAAGATTGGGTTCGCCAGCAATCATGCCTACCTGCCCGGCCAGCAGGAGGCCTTTGACGATGAAGGGCCGGTTGGGATTGATCTGAAACTTATTTGCCGAAACAGGGCTGACGCCATTGAAGGTGGGAGCGTTCAGGGCTTTGGTGGAGGTTGTGTTTTTCACTATTTTATCCTTGAAAGTGAGCATTTGGTTTGCGGCCTTCGGTGGGGAAAATCGGAAGCCGGTCATGATGTTTGGTCAGGGCGGAACGCGCGGAAACAAATCCTGCATTTTTCCGGACGGACGGACGCCCCCCTTAAGGGGAGGCGTCCGTCCGGTGTCCTAAGCAGGAGCGGCGGTTTCGGGAGTGCTGACAATCACCTCGTAGGCCTCTGCCAACTTGTTCAGGGCCTCGACTCTGGCGTCTTCGATCCCCACCAAAATTCGGGTAGTGGCCAAGTAATGCTTGGCTGACCCACTTGCCCCAGTTTTTGCCAAAGGGTCGAGGTGCGCGAGGATCGCATCGATGGTTTCAATGGGCGTCCGCAATTCCTTCAACAAGGTCGAGCCGGTCCGGCGGATGTCGTGGCGCGTCCAGTCGCTCGTTTTGCTGGCCTGAAAAACAGCACGGCTTGTTCTGTCCCAGTTTGACAGTATGCCACCGTCCCGATTGGGGAAAATGTAAGCTGTGGGAACTCGGCTTGCATATCCGGGTAGGGCTTTGAGCAAGTCCAAGACCGCGCGCGACAAGGGCAATTCGTCCTCGCGCTCCCCACCTTCAGTTGCCTTGACTTTACGCGTCCAGACTCCGCTGTTGAAATTGAGATCCTGCCACCGCGCATTTGATACTTCGCTGACGCGGGCAAGCGTCAGAAAGGCGAACTTCATTGCAATCGGCCCAAAGTCCTTTTCTGGCAGAACATTCCTACGGCGCAAATCTGGGTGTGCGGGATAAATCAGCAACGGCAAAACCTTGGCCAATTCTTCCTCCTTCAACACGCGATCACGGATACCCTTGATGCTCGGGTCATCGGTAGAAGGGTCATGAACAAGATTGACATTGGGCGCGTTCAACTTTTCCAGCCTCCCAGCGCCGATCTTGGCAAAGTTCCCGCGATGCGCAGCCCAATCAAAGACCGGCGCAAGATAGGCCAGCGCCCGCGAAACCTGCCCATTGGCGCTGGATTTGCCATTCACTGGTCGCACGGGTTCATAAGAGCTGGTGCAGGATGCGACGCCCTTCTCGGGGATCTCCTCAACGGGCTTTTTCAGCAGTGGTGAAAACACGCACTCGATTGTGCTTCGCATATTACTTTTTGACTTAGGCCCGCCACGAGGTCGCCAACCCTTTTTGGTTTTGGCAAACACAGGCTGAACCTCATCGAGAAGTTGCAAAAAAGTGGTGGCATCGCCTTTTTGTGTGCCGATTGGCATCTCGAACTCTTCGCCGCCATACTTCAGGCCATAGGCGATCTTCCGGCACCGTTCGCGCCCTTCCTTGATGGTCATTTCCGGATAGGTGCCAATGGAAACCGTCCGCATCTTTCCTTGGTGATCCCGAACCATTGCCGCCATGGTTTTTCGCCCGGTCGGATTGACCCGCAGCGTGAAGCCCTCAACCTTGGTATCTTTGATGTGATAGCGTTTTGGCTTGATTTCAGCGTGCTTGGCTGTGCGGTCGTTAATCTCTGTCTTCATTGGTCTTCCTTGCATTTGGTTGGTGCAGGAAGGATTTTGGCTACATCCGAGAATCCCGAACGGGACTGCGAGGGACTGCAAAAGCCGTTAGATTGCCTGATGATGATTGGGACCGGGTGAGACAAAAGGTGTTGCTGAGAAAACACGCCGAAGCAGAATAATTACGTTTAGTATCAACCGCTTCAGTGTCTCAAGTTGGCGCAAGTTGCGCCAATTTATTGCAACCCTGCTTACCAGAGAAACGGTATCGGGCGGAATCATAATCCGCGTGTCCGGGGTTCAAGTCCCTGCACCGCCACCAATACTTTCAAACACTTAGGTAGTCGATCGCCCGACACTTTTCCATAGTTGGGCGTTCAGTTGGGAGTCTTTGTTCTCTTTTCGTGTGCTTCCAACTTATGAATCGCTGATACTCCCAGGGCCGGATCCCGGCTCAGGTAGTGTGCGTCGACGATAGCTGCGACTTGTCTTAAGCTGTGCCCTGTGATCGCAGCGATCTCGGGCACACTGCATCCAGCAACTGCCAGTCGTGTTACAGCAGTGCCGCGGAGGTCATGGAAAGTCACCCCGTCCACACCCGCTTTCTGACAAACCTTGCGCCATGAGGCGCGAAACCCGGATTCGGTCCATGCAGTCATTCTGGTGGTTGCAAGGATTGTGATCGTGGTTTTCGGAGTGGCATCCAGAAGAATTTTCAGCGGCGCCCCAACGGGGATCACCACGCGCGCGCCAGTTTTGCGCTGACGCAGCTTGATCGTTTCTCCATTATATGCAGTCCACGGTAACCGCAGCAGATCGCCTTGGCGCTGACCGGTCCACATGGCAAGGGTGAAAGCCAGACCAATGTGTGTCGGCGCAGAGTCCAGGAATGACGCTTCATCATCGGCAGACCAGATACTATCGATCCGTTCCGAGCGATAAACCTTGCCGGGGCGCTCACATGGATTGGTCGGCACCATGCCGCGATCATAAGCCCAGGAAATGATCAGGGCCAATACGGAGTAGGTGTAATCCGCTTGCCGTCTGGACTTCTTCGCTAGTTTGTCACGCCACGACAGAAATTCACCTCTCGCAGCGCGATCCGCCAGCGCCGCGAGAGGGAAGTCAAAATACTCCGCTTCGATCTTGCGGATATGGCGCACATAGTCTCGGCGAGAGCGGGGAGAGAGGTCGAGAAATTTTGGGCTGTCCTGGTAGGCGTTTAGTATCGATTGCAGGGTCCCTGCTGGTGTCTCGGTCTTGGTCTTGAGCGCATCATGGTAAGCCGTCACAAAACTAGGGTCTCCCGGTTTCCCGGGAAGCCGCGGCCCACCTTTCCAAGCATAAAAGTATTTGCGCGTTGATCCGTCAGCCAGCACTTTGCGAACCTGATTAAATGAGTTGAGAGACCGGAACGCAAGCGTGACAAGTCCAATATGCTGGTGGTTGCATTTGGTGCAGGCTGCCACATGCCCGCCGAGCGCCTCAGTTCGGCAAGCTTCAATTGACGACATCACTTTGAGCTGGCTCAGGCTGACATGACCCGCATTGGCCCGCCGCCACGCGGGGCCATAGCGAAGAAAGATATCAGCGAGTTCCAGCTTCGGTTTGGCCAAACGGCCGCGTTCTACCCCGGTCGATGTTTGCAGGTCTGTACGTTCAGCTTTTTGAGCGCCTCAAACGGGCTGGTTATGTCCCGGATGGTCTTGGTGGCGACATGCGTATAGCGCGCTGTCGTGCTCAGCTTGGCGTGGCCGAGCAAAACCTGGATCACCCGCACATCGATGTTCGCCTCCAACAGATGCGTGGCAAAGCTGTGCCGAAGGGTGTGCAACGAGGCGGGTCTGGAAATGCCCACAAGATGTTTGGCAGAGTTGAATGCCCGCCCCAGTTGGCGAGACGAGACCGGATTGATCTTGGATTTACCAGGAAACAACCAACCTGCCGGTCGCGCCTCAAACCAATAATCGCGCAGCAAATCCAGCAAGTCTGGCGATAGCATGACCTTGCGATCTTTGCCGCCTTTGCCCTCATCAACGTGGATCAGCATCCGGTCGCTGTCGATGTCGGCGACCTTGAGATTGCAGACCTCAGATGCCCGAAGACCAGCCCCATAAGAAATGCTGAGGGCAGCGCGGTATTTGAGCCCTGGGCCGGGGGCCGCCGCGAGAAGCTCTGACACTTCTTCAAGGCTCAGAACCACAGGCAGCTTGCGAGGCTGCGTGCGGAACTGCATGTACCGCTTCATATCTTCACGGTCGCAGGTTGTGCCGAATAGAAAACGCAGTGCCATGATCCGTGCATTGTATGTGGGTGGCGTGATCCCGGTATCGGTCATATGCAATTGGTAGGCACGCAGATCATTCGGTGTGGCCGTGTCCGGGGATCGCTTCAAGAACCCGGCGAAATCCTTGATCGCTCGGATGTGGGACTTCTGGGCTTTCTCACCCATCCCGCGGATACGCATGTCTTCGATTAGCCGCTCACGAAGCGGGGTGGTATTCTTCTGTGTCATGGGAACCTCCTATTTGTGGATTAAGTAGGCCCCAATCGTCAAACAGGTTCGTCTGATCTCAAAATGCGCAGCGTTCACGGTAACACGCTACACCCACAATATGCGCCATTGCCGCGCGAGCGGCTTCGTCCAAGTCCCGCTGTCCGGACCTTACTCGGTTTTCGACCAATGTCAGCCATTGCAGAAAGCGGTCTTTGTCAGCGTTGGCGATAGATGGCCCCGCCCCATGCCGTCTGACTGATCTATGAAAATCGGTTTTGTAGCAGTGTTTCCCTTGGAGAGCTGCCGAATGCCGCGCGATAGGCAATCGAAAAACGGCCCAAGTGAGAAAAACCGGAATCATATGCGACTGCTCCGACAAGTGTTTCAGGCGGAAGTGACTGCAAGAGCAAATGTGCGTGATTGAGACGTTGACGCTGAAGAAAGCTGACCGGCGTGCAGCCAAAATTCTGTTGAAACGCCAGCTGCAGGCTGCGAATGCTGCACCCGGCGGCACTCGCGATCTGGGCGACGGTGATCGGGTCCGACAGGTTCTCCAGGATATACGCGCGGGCCCGGCTGACTTGCGCGGACGAAATCTGTGCGGGGGCATGGGTCAGAATATGCTGAATTGTACTGGGCTGAGCCAACAGGAAGTTGGTGATCAACTCTTCCTCATACAAAGCTTGATGTTTGTGAATATTCTTACCGAACGCTCCCTGGCGATCTGCTAGACTGACTGCGGCCAGGAACTTCCTTTCCCAGTTTCGCAACGCCGGTGATGACAGTCGGACCTCGGGATCGAAGACGACCGGGCAGGGAATAGATTGCCCCAATAGCCGCTCGGCTGACTGGTTCAATGCCGTGCAGTCGATCTGAAGCAAGAGCTTCTCGCAGCCTTCGAGCCAGGTCATTTGCGTCTCGCGGGTTGGATTCAAAACCGATCCGGTTCGGTGTGTAACATCCACTCTCTTGCGCCCATTTCGAACCGTTGCGGCCCCACGCAATGGCATCTGCACAAGATAGAAATCGGTAAGTTCACCTGGGTTGATGGTAACTTCACACCCATACCGCATATAGTTCAGCGACAGGATTTGCCCCCTGGCATAGTTGTGGCAAACTTCGAATTTATCGTGGCCGGAACCGGGGATCAGCTCGTGGTCGCAGAACTTATTGGCCACAGTTACACGCGCGACATCGACATCTGTTGTCTGAAACAGACGATGTGCGCTGAGGGGATCAGCCGAGTTACTCAGGTTCGCGCGATTCATTTAGTGTAGTGTAAAAAACTTTAACATTAAAATAAATGCTTTTCGGACACCCCACATTTTCTTGCGCAATTTGGACAAAGCATATTTGATTCGGGCCCTATGGTTCCCACGACAATCAGTCATCCAAGGGAGGAAAACATGAAAGAAACAGCAGGAATAACTGCGACCGATGCCGGACTGGAGGGCGTCGCATGGAACGTGGTGGGACAGGTCTACACACCGAAACTTCATTCCGACAACGCCATGATCTGGCATGCGGTGGTGCCAGCAGAGACCTTTGTGCCGCCACATGTCCACCCGACGCAGGATGAGTGGATCCTTGTGACCGAGGGCAATCTGGAAGTGGATTTCGGCTTTGAAGAAGGCAATGTGACGGCCAACAAGGCCGGGCCCGGTGACCTTGTTCGGATGCCGATGGGGGTGGCGCACGGGGTCTATAACCGGTCAGGCTCCGAGGCAAAATGCGTCTTTGGCGTTGCGCCGTCACGCAAGCTCTATGATCTGTTCTGTGCTCTGGACGGCGTCACCGACCCCGAAGAACTGGTGCGCCTGTCGGCTCTGCACGAGGTCGATTTCCTCCCGCCCCCACCTGACGCGTAAGGAGAACCCGCATGGTTAAGAAAAAGAAGGTCGCCGTGATAGGCGGCGGTGTCGCCGGCTTGGCCGCAGCCAAGGCGTTTGATGATAAGGGGCACCGCGTCGTCGGTTTTGAACGCAGCCACGATTTCGGCGGTGTCTGGGAGCTGTCACGATCTTATCCCGGTGTGCAAACGCAAAGCCCCAAGGACCTGTACCGGTATACAGACATGGCCATGCCGGACGACTATCCGCAATGGCCCAAAGGCCCGCAGGTGCATGCCTATCTTCATTCCTATGCGGACAAGCACAAGCTTGGGCGGCTCTTTCAACTAAACACCGATGTCGCCGGGATGGAACGGCGCGCCGATGGGCAGCCGGGCTGGACGCTGACACTGGAAAGTGCGGGTCGGACGCGCAAGGAAGACTTTGATTTCGTCTCCATCTGCACCGGGCAGTTTTCCTACAAGAACATCATCACCCATCCCGGGCAGGACGCGTTTGTCGCACAGGGCGGGAAGGTCATGCACTCGTCGGAATACACTGACTCGGAAATTGCGCGGGACAAGCATGTCGTGGTGTTGGGAGGGTCAAAATCCTCGACCGACATCGCGGTGAACGCGGCTGAACACGGTGCCAAACAGGTGACGATGGTCTATCGCCACAATGTCTGGCGCTTGCCCTATTTCATTGGCGGCATCAACTTCAAGCGGCTGCTTTACATGCGGGCGCAGGAGATGCAGTTCAACAGCTGGGGCCGTGGTCCGCTGAAGAAGATGATTGCAGCGATCACCAAGCCGCTTGTCTGGGCCAACTTCCGCGGGCTGGAAACCATGCTGAAGATGCAGCTTGGCCTGAAAAAATGGAACATGGTACCCGATACACCAATCGAGAAAGAGGCAAGTTGCTCTTTGCCGCTAGTGACGCCGGGATTTTTCGACAACCTCAAGTCGGGCCGACTCAAGACGGTACTGGGCACCTTTGACCACTATGACGGCGACAGCGTGGTTCTGACCAATGGCGAGCGCGTGAAATGCGATGTTTCGGTGCTGGCGGTCGGCTGGAAGCTGGGCGTGCCGGTTTTACCGGATGAATATCGCAAGAAGCTGATCGAGGATGACGGGCAATACCGTGTCTATCGGATTTCGGTGAACCCGGAACTGCCCGACATGGGCTTCGTCGGCTTCAACTCCAGTTTCTGCACCACCCTGTCGGCAGAGATGATTGCGAATTGGCTGGTTCGCTATGCGGATGGGCAACTGGCGCGCCAACCAAGCGATGCGGAGATGCGCGACAATATCGAAATGATGCTGAACTGGCGGCGCAACGAACGCCCGGCTGCGCAGGTCTATGGCGGTCTATGTTCGGCCCCGTTCCATTTCAAGCATTTCGATGAATTGCTTGCGGATATGGGGGCAAAGAAGGCCAAGCGCTCTAATCTGCTTGCCGAACAGTTCTCGTTTCCCGACGCCGATGCCTATGGCACGTTCCTGGCATCGACGCCGCAATACATGGCGCAATAGCGCCTGAAACGAAACCGAGCTTGACGACGTGCGCGATTGGGACGACGCGTTCAACAATATGGGACATGTCGAAGAGTCTGACGCGCTGCCCGGGTTTTGGGCAGCGCGTGCTGCCGCGTATCGGAGCGATGCCGCAAGGATCGAGGTCGATATTCCTTTTGGTCCATCTGAGCGCGAAAAATTCGATCTGGTCTGGCCGGATGTGGAACCCAAAGGGCTTGTGGCGTTCGTGCATGGCGGGTTCTGGATGCGCCCTGACAAATCCTACTGGACCGATATTGCCGAAGGAACGCGTACAAGGGGACCCGGTTCATCAATGTCTGCTCCTTTCCGACAGTGCCCGTTTGATCAAGTTGCAGAAACCAGCAGTATGGCATCCGCCATGCCTATATTAAACGCGGCACACCCCAGCTGAACGGCAAGGTCGAACGATCTCACAGGTCGGATGGTCAGGAATTCTACCAGTTGCTCAGCTACAAAGGCGATGTCGATCTCGAAGCCAAACTTGACGAATGGGAGCGATTTTACAACTTCCATCGGCCTCACGGCGCGCACAACGGAAAGACGCCTTACGAAGCGCTCAGAGACAAGCTAAAATCAACAGAAGGGACGTCTCACGAGTAACCGCACCTTACATGCGCGACCCTGATGGGTGAAATGCCTGAGCTTGGCACTATTGGCGACAAACAGATCGCAGCACTAGCTGGTGTTGCGCCGATCAACAATGACAGTGGTCGAACCGAGGGTAAAAGGTCAATCAGGGGCGGCAGATACAATGTGCGTTGTCTGCTTTATCAAGCGGCACTTGTTGCTTCGACACACAATCAACATCTCAGGGCATTCGCCAAACGGCTAAAGGAAAAGGGCAAACCACACAAAGTCATCCTAATCGCCGTTGCCCGAAAACTATTGGTAATCGCAAACGCTCTTGTGGCAAAAAACCAGCTTTGGCGCACAAATTGAAATACAGTTGCTAGATTTGTAGACGCTGTGCTTGGTAATTTTGGAACCAAGGAGAGACGGATCTGAGTAAGGGAATTCGGTTTGCGGATGAGTTCAAGCAGGACGCAGTGGCGCAAGTTATTGAGCGTGGATATGCGGTCAGACGGAGTGTGTGGGAACTCCTGAGAGCGTGATCGCCGATACGCCACTTGCCTGTGTTGATGATGCCAGCAGAGCCCTCGACAGGGTTGCTGTTCACGTTTACAGAACAAGGACTTAGTCGCAGAGAGGTTGGGCAAGACGTCCCCAATTGCCAAGCTTTACGGCGAAACGAAGTGGAAGTGCGGGGCGCACGGGGCGGCACTCTTGAAGGTGGATGGTGTCACGAAACCTAACAGTGCGGTGCGCCTGTCGCGGAATTTGCAACAGCGTGCCATCCTCATCCCATTCGATTGCTTGCCGTTCGAGTTGGACGACAAATTGTAATGTGGTACTTAACTTGCAAAGTCGCACTGTCCACAGGGCTTGCCAAATCGGCACATATTGCGACGGCTTGCAAAGCGCATTATGGTCGCTCGTTACCGGTTTCTCGGTGTGATCTATTGTTTGACCATCAGCGATACCTACGACAGAAAACGGAGGAAGCGAACATGCATATTTTAGTTCTGCAACACGCAAGTGTAGAGCATCCTGGTATCTTTCGCCAATTCCTAAAAGAGGACGGCCACAGTTGGGACGCTGTCAATCTTGATCAGGGCGACCCTTTGCCTGACCTCAAAAAATACGACGCACTTTGGGTCATGGGCGGACCGATGGATGTTTGGGAAGAAGAAAAGTACCCTTGGCTGAAGGATGAAAAATCATTTATTCGTAACGCAGTAGAGGATCTGGGCATGCCGTTTTTAGGGCTGTGCCTTGGGCATCAATTGCTTGCAGAAGCACTTGGCGGCAGTGTTGGAAAGGCCCGGTCTCCTGAGATTGGCGTGATGGATGTACAGTTGACAGAACTGGGTGCCACAGGGATATTTTTCGATGGCTTGCCTGAGCGTTTCAAATCCCTTCAGTGGCATAGTGCCGAGGTTCTAACAATGCCCGCAGGTGCCGAATGCCTTGCCACATCACCCGATTGCCCGGTTCAAGCGATGCGCTGGAACACGCGCGCATTTTCAATGCAATTCCATTTGGAAGTTGAGCCGGAAACCGTGGATAATTGGGCTGAAATAAACGAATATGCTGACGCGTTGACACAAGAAATGGGTCCTGACGGAGTGAAACGACTGAGATCCGAGTGCGCGCAACAAATGAGCAAGTTCAATGAAATGGCAGAGCGGGTTTACATCAACTGGTTACATACAACTGCAAAAGCTTGATCAGGTATCCGCTGCTCTTGTCAGTGACAATCTAGCGGTCTCGAGGTGTTCTTTCATCAGATTGGCCGCGCGTTCTGGTTCCCGTGCTCGGATGGCTTTGACGATATCACGGTGCTGGGCATTGTATTGGGCGACGATGTCTTGGTTCAATGTCAATTGCCGCATTCTGCGCCATTCATCCTGCCCGCGGACTGACGTGATCTGTTCAATGATCCAGATCAGCAATCTGTTACCAGTGCTGTTGGCAAGGACCAGATGAAATTCGGTGTCAAGCTCGGAGAATTTCACCGCATCGGCTGGGCTGGCTTCCATTCGGTTGCACAGATCTTCCAACAGTTCAAAGTCCTGACGTCTACCATTCAGAACAGCCAGCCGACACATATGTGGTTCTAATGCAAACCGGGCATCTATCAGCTCGAGCGGGTTAGCCTCTTCAATCAGCGAGGAGTCGTCTTTTGGTTCGGAGTGGATGACATAGGTTCCGCTGCCCGCACGAACCTCGACGAATTTATCTGTTTCCAACTGGGACAGGGCCTCGCGCACGGTCCCGCGTGCAACGCCATATGTATCAGCGAGTCGGCGTTCGGCAGGCAGTTTTTCCTGAAACATGAGTATTCCGTCACGAATATCTTTCTTGATGAGCGTCGCAATTTCTGACGCGCCCATTCTCATTCCATGTGTCTTTGTATTGGTTTCGTTACTCATTTGGTCCAATACTATACCAAAATAGAAAATGTGAAAGCCACTTTCGGTAATTGGTTCGAAAGTGGTTGATTTTTGGTTTGAACTCCCGATAATTTGAATTTGAGGGAGTGGCTTTGAATCGTCAAAGTGCCAGGTCTCCTTCGGTAGAGAGGAAGCAATGGAGCTACCCACCCGCGTTGACTGTCTGATTATCGGCGCCGGAATTCACGGCTTGTCTACGGCACGGCGACCAGCGCAGCGTCTGACCGAAAAGGGCGGGGGCGTCGGGGGCTGCATTCTGGCCATTGATAAATCCGGCATGCATCCGGTGGGTCCGGAATTGCCAAGGGCGAGCTTCATCCAATTTCAAACCCTCCATCTCGGAGGAGTTGACCAAATTTTACCAAACGGCGGAAAACGCCAGAGTTGAAATTATTAGGGAGTACGACAATGGCCGAAACAGACCTTGAACGTTTTGTAGACGCACCGGGCCGCGCTGAGAAAATCAAAGAAGTCAGAAAGATGATTGACGCGATGGGGATCGAATATCTCTATCTGCAATTTGTTTCCGTCACTGGAAAAATCATGGGCAAAGGCATCCCTGCAGATCATTGGGAAACGGTTGCTCAAAAGGGATTTCAGCTGGTCTATGGCGCGACGGTCAATTTGTTTACAGATCGTGCTGGAAACTACCTGGGCTATGGGCCGGAATCTGCAGAGTTGGTCGGTATCCCAGAGCCCGAAACTTTTATGCAGTTGCCTTGGGCCAAGGAAATTGGTCGCTTTTACTGTACGCTATTTCGCAATCGCGAAGAAAAGGAAAATCCAGGTGGCTATTTGACTGCAGATTGTCGGGGAAACCTGCACCGGATGCACGAAGACTTTCAGAAAAAGCACGATGGCCTGTCGCTGCGTATTGGTACAGAGCCGGAAATGATGTGGCTGAAATACGGTGAAGACGGCAAGCCACGTGATGGATATTCCAAGCCTTATTGCTATCATATCGACCAGTTCGAAAGCCTGCGCCCGGTTTCAATGCAGGTGATCCGGTATTGCCGCGCTATGGGACTTGATATGATCCAGGGTGACCACGAGGACGCCCCGGGCCAGTTGGAACTGAACTGGATGTATGACGACGTTCTGCGCAACGCGGATCGTCTGACAACCTATCGCCAGATTTGCGCGCAGGTGGCGCGTGAAAACGGAATATTCGCCTGTTTCATGTCCAAACCCTTTATGGGCGTTTCGGCCAACGGCTGTCACCACAACATGAGCCTTTGGCACGGTGGCAACGATGAGTTTGTCAAATGCGGCAATAACGAAGACAATTTGCCGGGAATGCGCGACAATTACATGTACGTAAAGGGCGGCGAAAACACATTCATGCCGGATGGTGATGATGTGCAGATGCCACAGAAGGCCGGGTTGGATGCCATCGGTGGTGTCGTGCAACACTTACAGGCCTTGACCGCGATCGGGTGTTCCACGGTCAATTCCTACCGTCGACTTTGGGATACTGGTTTTTGGGCACCTGTTTTTGCCGACTGGGGCTTTCAGAACCGAACTACTGGTTTGCGGGTCTCGGCACCGGGGCGGTTTGAATATCGCTCGGTCGACTCGATGGTAAACCCTTACCTGATGGGCACGACACTGCTGGCCGCGATGGACGATGGAATCGTCAACCAGCTTGATCCGGGCGAGCCGGAAGAACGCAATATCTATGACGCGATTGCCGACGGTAAAGACGTTAAAAAGTTGCCGATGTCGCTTGGTGAAGCTTTGGATCATTTGGACGCGAACGAAGTGGTTAAGCGTGGGATGCCCGGTGAAATGTACCGGTTGTTCGATGAGTACAAACGCGACGAATTTGCCCGCTTTATGTCCACGGTTACCGAATGGGACAACGAAACTTATATGGAATGCCTACCCTAGAGACATGTCCATTGGATGGCGGCAGGTGCGCCTGCCGTCCATTTTCAGAACGGATGAGAAGGATCACAATCTATGTGTGGAATTGCAGGATTAATTCATAAGGGCAATCGCGCCAACGTTGGTGGGGAGATGACTGCCATGCTTCAGGCGCTCAAGCATCGCGGGCCGGACAGCACAGGCTATGCTGTCTATGGTGAAGGCACTCCCGGCGATTATGTGATGCGTTTCGTGCTGGCGGAACAGGAAGACATGTCCAAAGGATTTGACATGCACCAGGTGGTCGCCGAGCGTTTGATCGAAGTTGAAAACCGGTTGAAATTGCACGAAGCAAACGTGAAGTCGCGCGAGGCAGTTACCGATTATGCCCACCGATTTGTCATCAGCCATGAAGGCGATACCGAACAAATGATACGTCACATTGAAGATATCAAAGGTGTCGAGATCATGTCGATCGGAAATGGTCTTGAGTTGATTAAAGATCTTGGCGATGCTGGTGTGGTGTCGCAGCAATACGGGCTGCTTGAATTTCAGGGCAGTCACGGGATTGGCCACACGCGGATGGCAACAGAATCTGATGTGGATATCCGATCAGCGCACCCGTACTGGGCGTTCCCCTATAATGATGTTGCAGTGGTTCATAACGGTCAGATCACCAACTATTGGCTTATGCGCCGCGATATGGAACGCAAGGGTCACCGGTTTATGTCCAGTTGCGACAGCGAATTGCTGGCGGTTTACACGGCAGACAATCTGGCCAACGGGGTGACACTGCAAGACAGCCTGCGTCGCTCGATTGACGAAATAGACGGCGTTTTTACCTATCTGGTCGCCACCAAGGATCAACTGGGCATGGCCAAGGATACAATGGCTGCCAAACCGCTGGTTCTTTACGAATCCGATGACCTGATTGCGATGGCCTCTGAAGAGGTCGCCATCCGGGCTATTCTGCCCCACGAGATTGACACGACTGATCCCTATGATGAGGAGGTTCGGGTATGGCAAGCGTGACCGATGCCGATCTGAAGACAATGACACAGGAAGAGCGTGTAACTGCTCTTGGGATGCGCACCGACCAGTTGACTGGTCGTGCTATGCGCATTGAATTCAATCCGGATGAAGAAGAGCGGTTTGAATATCCATGGGCACCGGATGTGGATTTTAACAAGCGTACCGAACTGGACGTTGACGAAATGACATCCACCGAAGCCAACCGCCAAATCCGCGCCCTGATGGAAGATGGCTATGGCACCATTGTCATCAAAAACCCGCGCGGAAAACACTCGCTCGGCGTTGGTATCCTGACCCGGCTCCGGCTGATCTTTGAAGGTTCGCTTGGTTATTTTGGCGTTGGTCTGATTGATGGCCCGAACGTCACGATCAATGGCCGTGTTGGCTGGTCATGTGCCGAAAACATGATGGCCGGTTCTGTGGTGGTCGAAAAAAATGCCGGCTCTACCTTCGGGGCGGCAATACGTGGTGGCGATCTGGTCAGCAAAGGCTCGGTCGGATCGCGGACCGGCATTGACCAGAAAGGCGGCACGATAATTGTTGGCGGTGATACGGGGGCGCTGACCGGGTTCATGATGCAAAGGGGGCGCATGGTGATTTGCGGTAATGCGGGCAAAAACCTGGGCGATTCAATGTATGATGGTACAATTTATATCGGCGGTGAGATCAAATCGCTTGGCGTTGATGCCGTGCCTAGCGAACTGACCGATCTAGACAAGGACTGGTTGACCCGAAAGCTGACATTATACGGGTTACTGCCGGAAAGAGGCGTCGATCATTTCCAAAAGATCGTCGCAGGTCGGCAACTCTGGAACTACGACAATCTTGAACCTTCTGAAAAGAAAATCATCCTCTAAAGAGCGGAAAGGAAGAGTATTATGGCTGATGGTGACATCAAGACGAAACGGCCGCTCGATCGTGACACCACGCGGATGGGGGATAGCTTTATTTTCCCGCCAAGGGTGATCGACGACATTCACATCAAATCCGAACTGGGACGTTACCGGATGCGCGGCATGTCGTTGTTCAAGAAAATCCCGCATTGGGATGATCTGACTTTCATGCCCGGCACGCTGACCCGGTTCGTCATTGAAGGGTATCGCGAAAAGTGTCTGACCAAGACGGTTATCGGCCCACGCGCCAAACGCCCGATTGAGCTGGACATTCCGATATATGTGACCGGTATGAGTTTTGGCGCGCTGTCCTATGAGGCGAAAACAGCGCTGGCACGCGGTGCAACAATGGCAGGAACAGCGACCTGTTCAGGTGAGGGCGGCATGATCCCGGACGAACGTCGATACAGTTCGAAGTGGTTTTATCAGTGCATCCAGTCGCGATATGGGTTCAATCCAAACCATCTCGTGCTTGCGGACGGTGTTGAGTTCTTCATCGGGCAGGGCTGTAAAGTCGGGCTTGGCGGTCACTTGATGGGACAGAAGGTAACTGATCAGGTTGCTGAAATGCGCTCACTGCCTGCTGGCATCGACCAACGCTCACCTGCCCGTCACCCCGACTGGCTGGGCCCAGATGATCTGGCGCTGAAAATTCAAGAAATTCGCGAAGCAACCGACTGGCAAATTCCGATCCAGCTAAAACTGGGTGCGGCGCGTGTCTATGACGATGTGCGAATGGCGGTGAAATGCGATCCCGATTCCATCTACATTGACGGAATGGAAGGCTCGACCGGTGCTGGACCACACCTTGCGACCGAGGATACAGGAATCCCCGGTATTGCCGCTATCCGACAGGCCCGAAAAGCCATCGACGATCTTGGCAAACGTGGTGAAATCACCCTTATTTATGCGGGGGGTATCCGCAACGGTGCCGATGTTGCCAAGGCTATTGCCTTAGGGGCCGATGCCATCGCAATTGGTCATTCGGTGATGATGGCGCTGAACTGCAACAAAGACATCCCCGAAGCGAATTATGAAGAAGAGGTCGGGGCGGCACCGGGGCATTGCTATAACTGTCATACTGGGCGCTGCCCGGTTGGTGTTGCGACACAGGATCCGGTTCTGCGTGCCCGGCTTGACCCAGACGAAGCAGCCGAGCGTGTTTACAATTTTCTTCATACGTTGACTATCGAAGCGCAATTGTTTGCACGTGCCTGTGGCAAAACCAATATTCACAGTTTGGAGCCCGAAGATCTGGCTGCGCTGACAATGGAAGCTTCGGCCATGGCCGCGGTCCCGCTTGCCGGTACAAATCATACGGTTGGCGTTGCCGACTATCACAATCTGTAAGGAGAAGAGAGATGGCTGGAACACAGTACAGAGGCTCTGAAATTACCGATGTCGATCAGTTCGTTACCGATACAGAAGGGCTGGATTCCAAGCGTGAAAAGGAAATTGGGCAACATATTGGCTATCGCTATGATGTGAACCTTGTGCCGGACTACAAACGGATTACTCCATTTCTGACCAAGTATATGGAAACGATGGGATGGGACGATCTGAATTGGCTTGAAGACATTCACATGGGGTATGAAGACGGTGCACCCGCCGTATTTGACCGTAACAACAACGGATGGGTGTCGATTCCGGACACGATTGAACTGCCGGATAATCAACAGGACCGTGACATGATTGCGCGTGAATTGCTGATCAAGTTCCAGATGTCAGATCGACATCCGCTGGTGTTGCTGAGAAAAGCCTATATGAAGTTTTGATTAATGATACATCCGTTCAAAATCGCCTGTCTGCAAACCAGACCAATGCCGGACTTTGATGCAGCTCTAAGCGAAGCACTGGATTTGGCTGGAAGGGCGGTCAGTTCCGGTGCGACCTTTCTGTTTTTACCGGAATACTGCGGTGGACTGAAAGCGGACGGTCCCCGTCTTGTGCCACCCGTTGCAAATGAAAAGGACCATCCTTTTCTGCTGGAATTTATGCAGTTTGCACAACTCCACAAGGTTTGGATTCTGATCGGGTCGCTCGCCATTGATGCGGGGAACGGTAAATTCATTAACCGAGGCTTCCTGATAGACGATCATGGCCAGAAAGCAGGTTCCTACGACAAGATTCATCTGTTCGACATCCAACTGTCCGACGATCAGGTTTTTCGCGAAAGCGCCACTGTAGAACCGGGCAATCAGCTAGTTGTTTACGATACGCCCTTTGGCCGGATCGGACACACGATCTGTTATGATCTGCGCTTTCCGCAATTATATCGCGCACTGGCGCAAGCTGGTGCAGATATCATTTGTGTTCCGGCAGCGTTCACCAAGCCAACTGGCGAGGTGCATTGGCACGTTCTGAACCGGGCGCGGGCGATCGAAAATGGGGTATACATCGTGGCACCCTGCGCGGTGGGTTCTGTTCCGGATGGCGGTGAAACTTATGGGCATTCTCTGGTTGTGGATCCATGGGGCAAAATTGAAGCAGACGGCGGAGAGGATGCTGGTGTCGTTCTGGCCACAATTGATTTGGAGAAAGTAGAGGCCGCGCGCGCGCGCATACCCAGCCTGCAACATGACCGCGAATTTGAGTGCCGGTTATAGACGAAAGGATATGGGCATGGTTTCTGTAGCTGCCGCAAACGAACATAAACGCGTCGATCATCCGCTGAAGAAATCGTTTCTCAGGTGGCAATGTCTTACCCGTCAGATGATGATGCGCGACAATCAGGGGCGTCCGGATGATGCCATTACCCCGGCTGTTTTGCTGGCCGGTTCAAAGGAACCTCTGGGTCATATCATTACCATTCTCAACAAGGCAGATGGCCACTCATTGGTACCTGAGATGCAACACATGTTGCGCAAAACCAATGATCCGGCGCAGGTGCGTGATGCGGCACTGCAATTTCTGTCGGAAACATATTTCCAAAAGGCTTCTGAATTTTCCGACATTCTGACATCAACATTTCCGCCCGGTTCAGAAGGTGCGACCACGATCAGACGCGCTAACGGATGTGTGCTTTTGTTTGAGGCATACGGGCAGTCCTGGGAACTTGACTGCAAAGTCTGGCGGCTGATCGCACCCAACCCGTTGTTTGAGGCCACTTTAGCCCATAACCGGTTGTTCAATCCGGCATTGCCTGACGAAACGGTTGTTTTGGGGTTTGAGCCGGATTGGGACAAATCGAATATGTCAGCGTAGTCGGTTTGTGCCTGTCGGCACTTATTTGCCCAGATTGTTGCGATCAACGCGCGACGCATAGGTTTTTCGGGAAGCACTTTCTTTGAGCAACCAATCTTCGACTGCTTTGCGTTCAGGAAATGATTTATGCTTCTCGGGGCGTAGCAAATAATACCCAAACTCAGTGCGCACGTTTGCCTGTCGCCAGGGTCGTACAAGTGTACCATCATCTAGCAGACGATCGACCAAATGCCCCCAGCCCAGTGCAACTCCCAAACCGTCGACCGCAGCCTGAACTGCCAACGGATAAGTATTAAAAGATATCGATTGTTCAATTTCTGGTCCTTGCTGCCCCTGATGTTGAAGCCAGGTTTCCCAGTTCATCCATTCAACATGCGCGCTTGAAACCTCAATCAATGAGAGAGACGCCATGTCATCAAGGTTTACCGCACCGGAATTCTTTTTCAGATACTCCGGAGAGCAAACAGGGAAAACTGTTTCGCCAAATAACATTCGTGACCGATAGCCGGGCCAGTTTCCGTCCCCACGCAGAATTGTCAGGTCAATATCCTCACCAAGGCATTCGGCATCATCATCAGATGCGATCAGCATGATTTTAAGCTGCTTGTTGCGTTGATTGAATTTCCGCAAGCGCGGCAACAACCAAAGAGTTGCAACTGAATTTGTGGCCGCCAGAGCGACTTCGTTGCGGTATTGTGAGTTGAGTAATTCGGCCGAAACATCCCTCAGTGTCTGCATTGCTGGCTGCACATTTCTCAACAGCGACTTGCCCTGAGCGGTCAAAGTAACCGATCTGTGTCCGCGTACAAAAAGCGGTACGCCATAATGTAATTCCAGCAATCTCACTTTACGACTTATTGCGCTTTCGCTGATGTTTAATTCGCGAGATGCAGCCACAAAACTTTGCCCCTTGGCCGCTGTTTCAAAGGCAAGCAGATGACCCAGTGGTGGCAAGACATTTCGCTTGTTTTGCATGTGACTCCTGAACAACGCTGCTTGCATCAAGATATTGAACCCAGATCGGTGCAACTTTTACATAACTAAGAAATAACAAAAATGTACCGAATCTGTAACAGTCTGAGTTTTACACATTTTTTCTGTTTTGGCTTCAATAAATTGAGCCATTGCCTATCAAATTTATGTGCAGAAGTTTGCGTAACTCTTGGCAAGATAAGCCTAGTTCGAGGGGACGCTGCAAGATCAGCAGCGTTGTGCGCTTCGATCAACTGGTAAGCCATACCCAATAAGGGGGGAGGTCGCGAAACCTGAATTTGGGATTTCGAATGACACTCCGAACTTCTAGGAGAACACAATGAAACGACTAACAACCAAGGCAGCTGCTGCTGCTTTTTCGGTGACCTTCGCGTCAATCTCGGGCCAGGCTTTGGCTGCGGATTCAGCTCAGCCGATCATCATTCCGACCCATAACTGGTCAAGTCAGGTTGTCATGGCCTACGTGATTGGTGGCATCTTCGAAAGCATGGGTAATAATGTCGAGTATGTCCCAGCGGATTCTCAGGCCGTTTATGAAGCCATTCGCAATGGCGATGTAACCATTTCGCATGAGGTCTGGCAGTCAAGTTTCGGCGGAGCATTCTACAACGCAATGAGCAAAGGAGGTCTGATTGATGCTGGTACGCACTCGGCTGCGACGCTCGAAGAAATGGGGGTTCCACAATATGTGATAGACGACAATCTTTGCCCCGGCCTCCCAGATTGGGAAGCCCTAAAAAATTGCCCTGAAGTCTTTGCAACCGCAGATTCAGAAGGCAAAGGTCGTTGGCTGGAAGGCCCACAAAGCTGGCACGGCGATTTGATGCCAGTACGCGTCGAAGCACTTGGCCTGGGTGATCTGTATACTGTAAAATTCGCGGGTTCCGCTGATGCAATCTGGGCAGAACTCGCCTCAGCCAAAAAAGAGGGCCGGGGCATAATCACCTTTAACTGGACACCGAACTTTACCGATGC
Source organism: Paracoccaceae bacterium (assembly GCA_003354145.1). GTDB lineage: Bacteria > Pseudomonadota > Alphaproteobacteria > Rhodobacterales > Rhodobacteraceae > NORP181. The sequence continues at coordinate 16,741 of PIVL01000008.1, read as the reverse complement.
TGAAGGTTTCGCCTTTATCGAATTTCCCGGATACACAGAAGGATGCAGGGTCGCTGACGGTGGCGATGGTAGCTGTGGATCACCTAAAGGGTGGCTGAAGAAGGCGGCGAACTACAAGTTCCCAAAGACCCACCCGGAGGCTTATAAAACCTACTCCAAAATCTCGTTCTCGACCAAAGATATCGGCCAAATGGCGGCGCTCGTGGACGTCGACAAGATGACCCATCAGGATGCGGCGACAGCCTGGTTGGCGGCGCACGAAGATGTCTGGAAGCCATTTACCCAATAAGGTGCCAAACCATTGCTGTGCATTGCAAAGTCCGAGCACAGGTAACCATAACCCTTTCCGCATGTTTTCCGGATATGCGGGGAGGGGGTGGCTTTCTTAGTCGCACATGGCATCACCATTCACCTTACTTTGGGGCTGGTATCAAACGTGCAAACATCAGTGGTCATCGCTACATTTGAAAATGCGGATAGGGAAATCAAAAAATGCCTTCTCAGAATGCCACCACGCAAAATGAGCCCGTTGTTAAGTGCAGCTCTGTTTACAAAATATTCGGTAAAAATGCCCAGAAAATGCTTCGTGAGTCCAATGGAAAAGTGGACGCAAACGAGTTTCAGAAAGCCGGTTGCGTGGTCGGCGTCAACGATGCTTCAATTGAAGTCTACAAAGGTGAAATGCTTGTTATTATGGGTTTGTCCGGTTCGGGTAAATCCACGTTGCTGCGCTGCATATCTCGGCTGACAGAAACAACGTCCGGCGATATTCACATTGATGGCAAAGATCTGCTGGCGATGAATAGAAAGCAACTGATAGATTTGCGCCGAAATAAGATGGGCATGGTTTTCCAAAGCTTCGCGTTGCTACCTCATAAAACAGTCCTTGAGAACATAGCTTTTCCGTTGCAAATCAAAGGTATAAATACCTCTGATAGCATGAAACGTGCAATGGATATGGTTGATCTTGTCAGCCTTGGAGGCCGCGAAAATTATTTTCCACGACAACTGTCCGGCGGACAACAGCAAAGGGTTGGGATCGCACGCTCTTTGGCAGTTGAGCCAGACATCTGGTTTCTGGATGAGCCTTTTTCCGCGCTCGACCCTTTGATCCGCAAGGAAATGCAAGATGAATTTCTGCGATTACAGGACGTATTACACAAAACCATTTTGTTTGTGACACATGATTTTGCCGAAGCGCTTCGTCTGGCTGATCGTATCGCGATCATGAAAGACGGGGTGATTGAGCAACTAGATACACCAGCGAACATCGTTTTGAACCCGGCAACTGACTATGTTCGTAAATTCACCGAGGAAGTCCCCCGAGAGAAGGTTCTGAAGATCAAGTCGGTTATGGATTCAAATGACGGTACAGAGGATTTCAGCGATCTCACAATCTCGCAAGACGCTATTATCGAAACAGTTGCCGAGGCTATTCTTTCTGAAACTAAACGTGTTCCAGTCGTTGATACTGAGCACAATATCGTTGGCTCGGTCCATAGTTCCAAGATGATCCAAATTCTTTTCGGCAAATCCAAAGCTGCCGAAACCGGTAACTGAAATGGGCACGAACATATATGAAAAGCACCCAAAGCTGGCTCAGTTCGGCATTTTGCTCGTTGGTTTCTTCCTGTTAATAATCCTTGTAAGCCCAAGCGATACAAACGTTCTTTGGCGGCTTCCACCGCTGCTAGCTCCACTTCCCGGGATGATTAACGATTTGGCCGAGAACCTGATGTTCAATTGGTTCCCGGTTCAAGTATATGACCCCGATCTAGACGATTATGAGCAAACGGCGCTGTTGCGGGAACTAACAAGGGGCTTTTCGCGCGGTGTGCTTTTTCTGATCGAGTTGATCCGCGAAGTACTCATAGGTGGCGTCAAAACAATTGTGGCCTTTACTGGCTGGGAATACATCCGCGAAAACCCATGGGCGATTTGGCCTGCTCTGCCCTGGACCGTTGTTGTTGGTGGCGCGGCTCTGTTGGGATATGCGCTTAGAGGCGTTGGGCTCGCGTTGCTGGCAGGGATATCCTTGTCCTACATTTCGATATTTGGTCAGTGGGAACCAGCAATGGAAACCCTGTCTTTTGTTTTGGTCGCCGCTCCGATTTCTATCTTGCTTGGCTTGCTGTTTGGAATCTGGTCATTCAAAAGTCGAACGGTCGAAGCTGTGCTGATGCCGCTTCTTAACATTGCTCAGACCATGCCGCATTTTTCCTACCTGGTACCGGTGACGGTGTTTTTTGGTGTTGGCGACCATGCGGGCGCGATTGCGACCATCATTTTTGCCACACCGCCAATGATCCGGCTAACACTTTTGGGGCTAAAGAAAGTCCCCGTCGAAGTTGTCGAAGCAGGCATGATGAGCGGTAGCAATGACCGTCAGATATTGTTGAATGTTCTGGTGCCGACCGCAAGGCACGATATTCTGATCGGGGTAAATCAGGTCATCATGCAGTGCCTTGCCATGGCGGTGATTGCGTCGTTCATCGGTGCCAAGGGTCTTGGATTTAACCTGTTACTGGCGCTGAACGGGCTTAGGATTGGGCAGGCGCTGGAATTGGGTATTTGTATCGTTCTGATTGCGGTTGTTCTTGATAGATTGTCTCTGGCCTGGGCTAACAAGCAAACAGACTATTTTGCCGATCTGAATTTTGTCGAAAAGCATCGCTTTGGGTTGATATTTTTAGTGATCTTTGTGGTTGGCGTCGTCCTGGCATTTCTGGGCGGCATGATCTTCAAAGACGGCATCAACTACTTTTATTTCATCCCCCATAACAAAGGCATCACTACTGAGTACATCTGGCAGTCGGGCGTCGATTGGATGGTGGATAACTGGTACGCGGGCCTTCAGGGCTTCAATCGCGGGCTAATTATCAACGTTCTTCAACCCATGAAGCGGGCCTTTCTGAGCATGCCGGTCAGTGCGACTTTCCTGTTGGTGATGGGTGTCGGTTACATAATCGGGGGTACTAGATCGGCACTGATTGTTGGTGGATTCTTGCTTTTCATTGCGCTGACCGAATGGTGGGACCGGGCACTGATCACTGCCTATATGACAACATTCTCAGTTATAGTTGCGATGATAATTGGCCTGACTATCGGATCCTTGTGTGCACAGAATTCGTTTGCGTCAAAAACGATATTACTGGTTTGCGACACCTTTCAGACCTTCCCGTCGTTTATCTATCTGATCCCGGTGATCATGCTTTTCGGTGTTACTGATACGTCGGTACTGATCGCAGTCATCATTTACGCCTCGATACCGGCCATTCGCTATACTGTCGAAGGGATACGCAAAGTACCACCGCATTTGCGCGAGGCGGGGCTGATGTCAGGTGTTACGCCTCTGCAAAGGTGGATCAAAATTGACTTACCACTCGCGTTTCCTCACATCATGCTTGGGGTCAACCAAACGGTAATATTTGCCCTGTTCATGGTCATCATTGGTGCAATGATTGGTACAGATGATCTGGGGCAGCTTATACTGAAGGCACTGTCGGATAAGCAGGGCATTGGTAATGGTCTGATGCTGGGGCTGTGCGTGGCGTTCATTGGCCTTGTCGTTGACCATCTGATCAATACTTGGGCCGCACAGCGAAAAGCAGCACTGGGGTTTGGCGAATGAACTCCAGGCCTGTCTTTGAGACGCCGTATGAGCGTAACGGTATCCTTTCCCCCGGTTTGTCAATCCTGCCGCATGGCACGGAACGCTATCCGGTTCCGGGTGGTGGATCGCGGGCAGTACGCATTGAATGTGGTGATGAAATCTCGGTCATAGACCGCGAAGGTTTGCAGCCGGTGGAACTGGTTTTCTTTGCCCCGGACGGCTCATCTGATGCCGGGATGATTGGTGCCAAAGGCGGGCGTGACCCGAAAGGGCTGCAAGCGTCGTTGTCCAGCAATGATGTTTCGGGACGAAAAGTTCTGAAGGCGCTTGAGACGGCCGGGTTTGATATAGGCCGTGCCGATGGAACATTGTTGTTCGCCGAGGGTGCGCGTGCTGGCGCTATGGAAACCTTTTTTGCAAGCATTGACGGGCTGCTGATTGTGTGTGCTGCGGGCGGCCCGATGGATCCCAACGCGCAGAACGCACCGACCGAAATTATCTTGTATGTTCACCGTGCAAATCCCCGCGAAGGCACCGGCGGTCTTAAACCCGCCGACCCGCTGGCCGACCCTTTGCAAAATTATAATATTCAGCCGGGTAACGCGAAAGCCTATGAGGTTCGTACCGGGCAATTTATCCAAGTCATGGATGTACAAGGTCGCGAATGCACTGATTTTCAATGCTTTTCCATGGCTGATCTTGACCGGGGTATTGAGCGTGACATCAATATGACGACGACACGTTCGTTGACGGGGTGCATCTATCCGATGCCCGGAATCATGTCGAAATTCTGGAGCGTCGATCAAAAGGCTTTGTTTGAAGTCGTGCAAGATACCTGTGGTCGCCACGATGCCTATGGCCTGTCCTGCTATCCGCGTTATTACGATGACGCCGGCTATCCCGGTCATATAAATTGTTCTGACAACATCAACGACGAGCTTGCGACATGGGACATCAATCCTCGTGTCGGCTGGCCGTCTATCAATTTCTTTTTTAACACCATGATTGACGATCAACATGTCCTGAGCATCGACGACCCGTGGTCGCGGCCCGGTGATTTTGTGTTGCTCAAGGCGCTTACCGATCTGGTTGCGGTATCAACCGCATGCCCATGTGACATCGACCCTACAAACGCATGGAACCCAACAGATATTCAAGTTCGGGTTTACAAAGAGAACGAAGATTTCAGGCGCTCAATTGGCTGGCGCAGAACACCGGAGGCTGACGTGGAAGCAACAAAAAAAACCGGCTTTCACAAGTGCTTTGCAAAGCACACGCGTGAATTCGTAGAATACAATGGCTATTGGCTGGCCAACCAGATGAGCAACCACGGGGCCATTGCGGAATACTGGGCTGCACGTGAAAAAGCCGTGGTTATGGATCTAAGTCCGTTGCGCAAGTACGAGGTTACCGGCCCGGATGCCGAAACCCTGATGCAGTTATGCGTGACCCGAAATATCAAAAAACTAAGTGTCGGCGGCATCGTTTATACTGCGATGTGTTATGAACACGGAGGCATGATTGATGATGGCACGGTGTTCCGGCTGGGTGAAAACAACTTCCGCTGGATCGGGGGCTGTGACAGTTCCGGCAAATGGCTTCGTGACCAGGCAGAAAAGCACAATCTGAATGCATGGGTGAAATCCTCTACTGACCAACTGCACAATATCGCCGTTCAGGGCCCGCTGTCCCGTGAAATACTGGCAAGTATCCTGTGGACCCCACCAACCCACGCTAGGGTCGATGATCTGGCCTGGTTTCGTTTCACCACAGCCCGTATCGGCGACCTACACGGCACTCCTGTCGTGCTAAGCCGTACCGGTTATTCCGGCGAACTGGGTTATGAGATTTTTTGCCATCCGACCGCCGCCGAAGAGGTCTTTGACGCAATCTGGAAGGTCGGGGAGCCTAAAGGTATGGTCCCCCTCGGGTTGGCAGCTTTGGACATGCTGCGTATTGAGGCAGGATTGATTTTTGCTGGATATGACTTTTCCGACGAGACCGACCCATTCGAGGCGGGTGTTGGGTTCACGGTACCTTTGAAAACTCAGCAAGATGACTTTATCGGGCGCAAAGCCATCGAAGAGCGCAAATCCCATCCGCATCGAAAATTGGTGGGATTGGAGATCGAAGGTGGGATTGTTCCACGGCATGGTGATTGCTTGCACATCGGCAAAGCACAGATTGGCGTTGTTACGTCAGCGGTAAAATCGCCCTATCTTGGCAAGACAATTGCCCTTGCGCGCGTTGATATCTGCCATTGCGAAATCGGCACAAAACTGGAAATCGGCCAGCTAGACGGAGAGCAGAAACGGCTGAAAGCCGAAGTTGTCCGGTTCCCCCATTTCGATCCAACTAAAGAGCGGGTCAGAGGCAACTACTAGTTCTATTTTCACAAAACTGCTCTAGCAATCAAGCGTTGTGTCGCGTTCCCACTGGGTAAGCTGCTGGCAGTACTGGTTCCAATCGCGTGTCTTCAGCTTGATGTAAGCATCGCAGAAGTCATCCCCGAGGGTCGCACGCATGGTCTTGTTCTTGCCAAAGATCCGGATCGCGTCGATCAGGCACAGCGGCAATTTTTTGGCACCTTTCACTGTATGGCCCAAGCCATACATGTCGATATCCAACCGCTTTCCGGGGTCGATCTTGTTCTCTAGCCCGTCCAGACCCGCCGCCAGAATTGCGGCTTGCAACAGATAAGGGTTGGCAGCACCGTCAGCGATACGTACTTCGAACCGGCCTTCGTCGGGTATACGCACCAGGTGGGTTCGATTATTGCCACCGTAAGTGATGGTATTGGGTGCCCATGTGGCCCCGGAATTGGTGGTGGGCGCATTGATGCGTTTGTAGGAATTGACTGCCGGATTGGTGATTGCCACCAAAGATTCGGCATGCTTCATAACCCCGCCCAAAAAGTGATAGCCGAACTCGGACACGCCAAGATCGCCCTTTTTGTCATGGAACAGGTTCTTTTTGCCGGTTTTAGCATCCCAGCAGGACACATGTACGTGACAGCCATTGCCGGTGAGGTGGGCAAAAGGTTTGGGCATGAACGTGGCGCGTAGCCCGTGCTTTTCGGCGATCTCTTTGACCATGAATTTAAAAAATGCGTGTTGGTCGGCAGTGGTCAGGCTATCGGCGAAGTTCCAATTGATCTCGAACTGGCCATTGGCGTCCTCGTGGTCGTTTTGATACGGTCCCCAGCCCAACTCGATCATGGTCGAACAAATCTCGGAAATCACGTCGTAGCGGCGCATGATGGCCGATTGATCGTAGCAGGGTTTTTCCGCGATGTCGCGCGCGTCCGATATGTCGGTGCCGTCAGCATTGATCAAATGGAACTCTGGCTCCACCCCGGATTTCATCATCCAGCCCTTGTCAGCTGCGCGCTTTACCAGTTTTTTCAGCACTACGCGTGGGGCTTGATCGACCAGTTTTCCATCCATCATCGGATCACCAGCAACCCATGCCACTTCTGGCTTCCAGGGTAGTTGGATGACCGAACTGGCATCGGGCAACGAGAACATGTCCGGGTGACCAGGCGTCATATCAAGCCAAGTGGCGAACCCGGCAAACCCGGCGCCGTCCTTTTGCATGCCACCTATGGCCTGCGTCGGCACCAGCTTTGCGCGTTGAAATCCAAACAGATCGGTAAAGTTGATAAGAAAGAACTTTACGCCCTTTTCCTTTGCATATTTTGCCAGATCTTTTGCCATGCCCATGCTCCCCTGTTTTTATCAGTCTAGTAAGTATTCTGCCCCGGAATCCAGTTTGTGCCTGCCAGTGGCACATTCGCCATCGCTGCGGCCTCGACGGTCAGGGCCACCAGGTCTTCTGGCTCCAGGTTATGCACGTGACTTTTGCCACACGCGCGCGCGATGGTCTGCGCCTCAAGAGTCATCACCTTGAGGTAATTGGCCAGTCGACGCCCAGCTGCGACCGGGTCAAGCCGCGCGGCCAGTTTGGGGTCCTGCGTGGAAATTCCGGCTGGGTCGCGCCCTTCATGCCAGTCATCATAGGCCCCAACCGTGGTTCCCAACGCGTTATACTCGGCCTCGTGAGCGGGGTCATTATCCCCTAGCGCCACCATGGCGGCAGTACCAATTGAGACCGCATCAGCCCCCAGCGCCAATGCCTTAGCCACATCTGCGCCGTTGCGGATACCACCTGACACTATCAATTGAACTTTGCGGTGCATGCCCAAATCCTGAAGCGCCTGCACGGCGGGGCGGATACAGGCCAGAGTGGGAATACCCACATGTTCGATGAACACTTCTTGCGTGGCCGCCGTGCCGCCCTGCATGCCATCCAGAACTATGACATCTGCTCCGGCTTTGACGCAAAGCGCCACGTCGTAATATGGTCGCGTGCCGCCAACTTTGATAAAAATCGGCTTTTCCCAATTGGTGATTTCCCGCAACTCTTGCAATTTGATTTCCAGATCGTCCGGCCCAGTCCAGTCCGGATGACGACAGGCCGACCGTTGGTCGATGCCTTTGGGAAGGGTGCGCATTTCAGCGACCCTATCAGATATCTTCTGACCCAAGAGCATCCCACCACCGCCCGGTTTGGCCCCTTGCCCGACTACCATTTCAATCGCATCCGCTTTGCGCAGATCGACCGGATTCATGCCATATCGCGAAGGAAGATATTGATAGACCAGTGTTTTGCTTTGCCCGCGCTCTTCTGGCGTCATGCCGCCATCGCCGGTGGTGGTCGATGTCCCGGCCAATGTCGCACCACGTCCCAGCGCCTCTTTCGCCTGTGCCGAGAGCGAACCGAAACTCATCCCCGCGATCGTTATCGGGATGTCCAGCTTGATTGGCTTACTGGCAAACCTCGTGCCCAATAAGACAGAAGTGTCGCAGGTTTCGCGATAGCCCTCTAGCGGATAGCGAGAGATAGAGGCTCCGAGAAACAGCAAATCATCAAAGTTTGGCAAATGCCGTTTTGAGCCGCCACCGCGAATGTCGTAGATGCCGGTGGCTGCGGCCCGGCGTATTTCTGACAGTGTATAGTCGTCGAAAGTGGCTGATTTTCGCGGTGTGGTTGTGGGAATATCGGATGCCATGTTGCGACCTCAATATGCGTTGTCGATGTCAAAATTATACAGCTTACGCGCCGAGCCATAACGGCGGAATTCACCAGGTTCGGCGTCTATTCCGGCGGACTTTAGCAATTCGGCCAGTTTATTCAGATGCTCGGGCCGCATCTCTTTCTCGATGCAATCGGCCCCAAGGCTTGCCACTGTACCGCGTACGAACAGGATCGCTTCGTATATCGAGTCGCCCAAGGCGTCTCCGGCATCGCCGCACACAACCAAATGCCCGGCTTGCGCCATGAATGCCGACATATGCCCGATTGAGCCGCCGACAACAATGTCGATGCCTTTCATCGAGATGCCACAGCGGGACGAAGCGTCGCCTTCGATCACCAGCAAACCACCGCAGCCAGTTGCCCCGGCGGATTCTGAGGCATTCCCTGTGACCCGGACAGTGCCCGACATCATGTTTTCAGCCAGACCGACACCGGCGTGACCGCGAATGGTGATGTCCGCCTTCTGGTTCATGCCGCCGCAATAAAATCCTGCATGGCCATTTACCGTGACACTGATCGGCGCGTCCAATCCGCAGGCGATTGAATGCAGTCCTCTGGGATTGTCGATCACCCATTCGACCTCGTTAGAGCCTTCTGGCAACGCATAAAGGGCGGCATTGACACCCCGAACACCAAGCGCTTTCAGGTCAAGATTATTGCCGCTCATTGCACGTGACCCCAAGTATAAATTCGGTCCGGTTCTGGTTCCCAGATGCGGGCAGTGTCGGCACCGGGCAGATGGGCGATGGCGCGGTACTCAGTGGCCATGGCGACCCAGTCATCGGTTTCAGCCATCACTGCGTGCTTGCAGGCAATCGGGTCGCGCATAACTGCAAAGCCTTCAGCCGTACCGATGCAAAACGTATAAAATCCGTCCAAATCTTTTCGCGCTGCCTCTAGGGTTTGGATAAGTGTCTCGCCCTGTGCCAGCTTGCTAGTCATATAGCCGGCCGCAACTTCGGTATCGTTTTCCGTTTGGAAAACAATGCCTTTCCGCTCAAGTTTGCGGCGGAGGCGGTTGTGGTTGGACAACGAGCCGTTGTGCACCAGACACAAATCAAGACCGGTAGCAAAAGGGTGTGACCCAGCGGTGGTCACAGCACTTTCGGTTGCCATGCGGGTGTGGCCTATGGCGTGACTGCCCTGCGCTTTCGCCAGATCAAACTGATCTGCCACGTCCTGCGGCAAACCCGTCTGTTTGAATATCTCGATGCTGCGCCCGGACCCGACAATACGGATTTCCGGCCGGTTTTCGCGCAGCCAGTTTTGTACACCGTCGGCGTCGGCATCAGTCACCAGAATCGCGTGATCGCCCAGTATCTGAACAGTAACATTGCACTCAAGGGCAGATTCCATATCCGTATCAATGGATTTCCATTGGTTGTCCGGATCGTTACAGGCCAGTGTGAATTTGGTCTGGGCCTGCTCTACCGTATTGCGATAAATCGCAAAGCCTGCCGAATCCGGGCCTCGGTCGGTCATTTCCACCAGCATTGGTTCGAACAACGCCCCAAGCTGTGGTCGCAAATCCGTGTTCTTGAGGTAAAGCCCGACAATACCACACATGAGGCAACCCTTTTTTGGTTCGTTTCATTCTCCTTTGCATCCTAGCAGACGGCCCATAGCTGTTCAACTGTCGTGAAGTTTAATTTCATACCAGGAAACATGCATCGTGCTCGGCTCAGGTCTCACGTGGATAAGAGATGACGGATAAAAAGCGAATTGGTAGCTTGATCATTTCTTGCGGGCCGTGGGGCGTTGTCGCGTCGAAAAATAGCGAATCGCCTACTTTCATCGGATAGGTGTTTTCACCGTGGCGGTAGACCATTTCGCCTTCAAAAACATAAATGAATTCCAGTCCATCATGCTGGAATACTGGAAAAACATCCGACGAATCCTGCAAAGTGATCAAATAGGGCTCGACAATCAGGTCACCATCCGGGGCGTGGCCCAGAAGCAGATACTGATGACCGGCTCTTGTGCCGCGCCGTTCAATTTCTAACCCCTCGCCAGCTTTAACGAATGTGGCTGCACCACTTTTCTCAAATTGTCTGAACAGCGCACTGACTGGCACATTTAGAGCTTGCGAAAGACCCAGCAACGAGGCCAACGATGGCGAAGTAGAACCGTTTTCAATCTTGGACAACATGCCGCTAGACATGTCTGCGGCTTTGGCCAACTTGGCGATTGTTAACCCAAGTCGTTCGCGCAATCGACGGACCTCTTGACCAATGGATACCTCCAGCGGTTTACGCTTAGAGCGCGCCGCGACGTGCGGATCCTGTACCAGAACCGGGGCGGCAGCCTTGTCTTTCAGCCCCTGCTTGTCGAGCTTTACCATATTGTCCTCAGATCATTGCAGGCAGATCACCTTAGAGCCTTGAGGTCAGGAAGAAAAGCAAAACGCCGGTCCAAACTCTCGGACCGGCGTTGCGCAGTCTTGCAGGTTCGAGAGGATCAGTATCGACTAATCGCTTTCCGTGCCTTGTCGCCGGTCTCGTCCGCGTCCATCTCGTGACGCAGTTCCGTCTTTTCAGCTCGGAACTGCAGCACATGCCAGATGATCCAAAACGCAAGCCCGGCCAGGAACAGCAAGAATTCTGTTCCCGGGAAGGGGTAGATATTGGCAACGTTGGCCAGATCGACAGCCCAATCGGACATTCCATTGGTAGACATGGCTTTTCTCCTTTTTGTTACGTTACTTCACAAGCGCGTGTTCAGCGGATACCACATCGGCAATCGCCTCGCGGTAGGCCTGGTCGGATTCGAAATCGAGCCCTTCCAGTTCCACCTTGGCCGGGACGCGTAGCACGCCCATACCATTGAGGATCTTGGCGACGATATAGCCAGGCAGGAAACCAAGCACACCGAACATAATAATTGCTCCGATCAGCATGCCCAGCGGATTAATGGCCGCGTACCCTTCGTAGGGCGACGAGGGCTGACCCCAGAGCATAAATCCGCAGATTAACAGACCGATAACTCCTGCGTAGCCGTGCACCGCAACCGCACCAACCGCATCATCTATCTTGAACTTGCGCTCGACCCAGTAATGCAACTTGTAAGCGGCCCATGCACCAAAGGCGGCAATGAACATTGCTTGAATCGGATGGTAGAGGTCATTGCCTGCCGAGGCAGTAATGATACCGGCCAAACCGCCCGAAAATGTCCAGAATGCATCGCCTTTTGAGACGACGTAAGCCGCCATCAGGCCACCCGATAATGACATCAGGAAATTGAACGTGATCGCTGACAGGGTTGTCGGTGCCAGATAGATATTGGTCGCTGTCCATGTTGCGCCGGTAATTTGCCCATCGATCACTTCGGGTGAAATGATCGGCACGTTACAAGCGGCATAAAAGCCCCAAAAGCCCGTATAGATCATGAACAGACCCAACGTTACCAGCCACGGGTTGTGTGGTGGAATATCGCGCGGGGTACCATCGGAACGGAATTTGCCCAGCCTTGGCCCAAGGACCATAAGAACCCCCAGCGCAAAGCCACCAGCAATCGCGTGGATCACCCCGGATGCATAGGCGTCATGATAGCCCAGCACTTTGACCATCCAACCATCCCAATGCCAGCCCCAAGATGCATCAATGATCCAGGCAAAAGACCCGATAACCACGGCCAGCACCCAGAAGGCACCGGACTGTATGCGCTCTATCACCGAACCCGACACAATTGATGCTGCTGTCCATGAAAACAGCAAGAACGCCGCCCAGAACACACCAGTTATGTGGTCGCCCAGATTGGTGCCCATAGCCGGATCCCAGGGCCGCGCAAACGATGCGGCCTCAAAATTAAGGCCTTTGCCTTCAAAGAGGTATGGCCCGTTTGTAAACGAAAAATAGATCCACCAACCAAAAAAGAAAAACGTAACCGTAACAAGCGGGATTATCATGATGTTCTTCATCAAGGTATGAATGTGATTGCGCCGTCGGCTTGCGGCGACTTCGTACATACAAAATCCAACGTGGATCAGAAACATGAATACGACAGTCACCCAATAATAAAACTCGGTGAATAATGTCGTTAGTGCGTCAAGATTAGTACCCATTGGAAGTCCTCCCTGACTTCTATGATAGGTTGTTCATTTGACAAGGCGCACTTGTGATGTCGCTGAGGCATTAACCGGCTTTTGCGCATAGTCGTTGCCCCGCATCCTTCTGAATTTATGCGTGATTAGCCACGAAAATCTGCGCCCTGTCGCTCGCGCTTGATCTAGTTGTTAATCTCCTGCTCCTGGCGTGATGCATACCGGACGCTTCACGCAGCACCTTTGGGTGCACGATGATTGCCTCTTGCTCTGATTAGGTGTCAGAGCCTTTATGCTTCCTTGTGGAAGCAGGTACGGCCAGACCGATTTGCCGGTCGACCCCGGTAAAGTTTCTTGACGATAAGGTGCACTGGCCGTGAACCAAAAGCAACACTTTTTCCCAACGGTAAACAAACATGTGTGGAAAATGCGGGTTTTCGACCTGTAATCACCCGGTAGCGTTGTGTGTCGTTCCGGTTCTAACTCTGATTAACTTCGTGCAGTTCAGTGTGCTCAAATAAGCCACATTCTGTTTGAAGGAGACGAGGTTTTTCCAACCGAGCACTGAGTGCCGGCGGCGAGGGTTGTAAAAGCCGTTTATAGATTATGCTAAAGAAAGCGGAATTCGAGCAGAAAGAATGTTCTGATTGCGAGGCGTCAGTGTTCAGAGAGATCACATATCGATTGAAACTAATAGTTCCATGAAGCGCAGATGTGCCATTTCCATTGCCGCAATCGTGCAGTTTGGCCTAACCGCGTTTCGCGCGCCACTGCACGTATTTCGCCATCAGCCGTTCGGGCAATGGTGGATTCTTGTCTTCTTCAAGATGCAATTGCCCACCCCCTGCGCGGTACATTTCTGCGAACACATCCAACACTTTGCTTTTGACCATGCCGCGCAACGGGACATGGGCCATCATCCCATAGGTCGCAGCGCCGCCGGTTTTGGCAAGTTCGGGATTGGCGCGCACGGTTTGTACCGACTCGGCCAGATCAACGAGATATTGTTTGGCAACAGCCAAGTGCTGCGCTGTTACCATCGCGTGAATCCCGTTGGGGTTCTGCACCCGGTTCACGCCCCAGCCCTTTTTCTCAAGCTGGTCCGCCACGGCGAAAATGTTAACTTTGCTGTCGGTGGAGCCGTACGCAAGCAAGGGTCCCTGAGGCTGGCCCAAAACATGTAGCCCTTCGATGTCGCCAATTCCAGCTTTCAGAATATCCACCGCTTCGCTCGTCTGCGCTGCCAGGGCGCGATAGCCGTCAATGCCGACCTTTTGCAACACCGCCCACGCAGCAGCATAGGCTCCACCGGGCCGCGTTCCAAGCAAAGCAGGAGAAGCAAATACACCGCCCGGCCAGTCTTGATAGACAAACATCTGCGATTTCAAAAGATCAAGATTGCGATATAAAATGGTTGAGGCACCTTTGGCGGTATAGCCGTATTTGTGTAGATCTGCTGAGATTGATGTGACGCCCGGCACTCGGAAATCCCAATCGGGGAATTCCGTTCCGTTCATCTCCATAAACGGCAGGATAAAGCCACCAACGCAGGCATCCACGTGCATTGGCACATCGCGTGCGGCTGCCAAGGCGCCCATCTTGGCAATTGGATCAATAGTGCCGTGCGGGTATTCGGGTGCGGAACCAAGGACCATCACCGTGTTCTGGTTGATCATCCGTTTCAGTTTGCGAATATCGGTGTTCAGGTCTTTGTCCATCGGCAACAATCGCGCGCGGACGTCGAAATATCTGGCGGCCTTGAACCAAGCCACATGCGCCGTGGCTGGGATGATCATATTTGGCCGGGTTACATGGCGCTTTTTGCGCGCCAGATCGCGATAGGCCTTTACCGCCATCAGGCAGCTTTCTGTCCCGCCGGCTGTCACCACGCCACAGGTATCCGGCCCGCCATGCAGCAGGCCCGCGACCATCGAAATGATCTCGCTTTCCATGCGCTTCAGGCTTTGAAACGCAGCCGGGTTCAAGCCATTGGCTGAAGAATATTGCCGGTAAGCGGCAGCGGCGAAATCGTCATGGGCTTCGTTGATATGATAGACGAGGCTCCAGATGCGGCCATCTTTGTAATCAGGATCGTCGCTGGCGAATTTCTTGAGATCCCCAAGCACTTCATCAGGGGCGCGGCCAGTTTCTGGCAGGTGTTGATGGGTCATTTGTTATCCTCCAGAGGCGAGCAGCAAGGCCACTGATATGCCAAGGTAATTACCAATAGCAAAGCCCAGAATTCCGGTCGCCATGCCTGACATCAGAATCGCCGGATTGCCCAGATTGCGCGCCACCATTGGCACAAATGCCGGGGACATCAGTGCCGCCACGGATGTGATGATAAAGGTGTCGACGTCAATCCTGAACAACCGACACAGCAACGCGTGCAGCGACAGCGAACCAAAAGTGGCGGCGACCACAAATGCCAGGATTGACAGATCCATTCCGGCAAGTGCGTTCAGATCCATCGATGCAGCAACGCAGAACGAAAACACGTAAATCAAATACATGCCCATTTTTGGCGCGGCTTTGTTGTTTCGGATCACAGGTATGAACGACGCCAGAAGGCCAAGGCTGGTCAAAAGCACGATCACCATGATTTGCGGTGACGAAAATTTCAGCAGCGGAGCAATCGCAACAGCAAGCCCAACACAAGCACCTGCCGCAACCAACGCAATCAACATGGCAAACCAGGAACCACGGTGCAACAGGTCACTATAGGTATCAGTGTCGTCGGCAACGGTACCATTGACGCGGTATTGGTCTGGGAACGGTTGCAGGAACCGGCCAAATATGCGCGGCGCAAGGGTCAACACGAACATCAGATAAAGCGCGCCAACAAAGGTATCGACGGTTGCAAACAGCAAATACCGCGCGTCCGGTATCTCCAACGCCAGCTTGATCGCTCCAAGGTTGGCAATGCCGCCCGTGTACATGCCTACTGCCATTCCGGCCAGATGTTCTGAGTCTGACGCACCCGTAGACTGAAAGCTGTAAAACAACACGGTCGCGACAAACACAACAGCAGTTATGGCCAGCAACATAGACGCCATTGCGCGCCCCGCCACATGTCGCCATGCCTGCATATCAACCGAAAACAGCAACAGTGGCAGCGCAAGTCCAAGGCTGGCTTCGGTAACCGAATCGCGAATGGTGTCAGTGGATTCCGGCAACAGACCGGACAATCCCAACAACATGCCGGCGGCATAACACAATACGATCGTACCCAATCTTCGCGCCAGTTCGACATGGCGGCCGAGCAAAAGGATCACCGCAGGAGCGCCTAGAAACAGGATTGCCGCAGATGCTGCCATTTATAGTCTCCCAAATTCGTAACAGGCCGGTGCAGGGTTCCGGGCATGTTAAGATGATTAAAGCACCGTTGGACAGTTGCAATTTCGAAATTGCAAAACGCTGCGTCTGGACATTGGAAATTGTCGGGCTAGTGTCGCGACTGACACTAAAATTGCAGGGTGCCTACATGGATAAATTCGGTAAGAGTCAGCCAGTCATTCGGGTTGAAGATACGCGGTTTTTGACCGGTGAGGGTCGCTATCTTGAGGATATTGCACCGGATGGCGCATTGGTCGCCTATTTCGTACGCTCAAATGTCGCCCACGGAGAGATCACGGGGTTGGCTCTGACAGATGCTCGCGCTGCGGACGGGGTGCATCTGGTTTTGACCGCTGAGGACCTTGAGGCGGCGGGATTGAACATAGCCATGACCGCAACCACAATGCCAAATCGCGATGGCACTATGGGGGCTGCACCAGAACGGCCTTTGCTGGCCAAAGCACGGGTGCGTTTTGTTGGCGAAGCAGTGGCGATGATTGTGGCCGACAGCATGGATCAGGCACGAGATGCAGCTGACATGATCATGCTGGATATTGATGATTTGCCTGTAAAGGTCGATTTGGCTGTGGGCGGTGAGCTGATCCATCCCG
The DNA here is from genome assembly GCA_003354145.1 of Paracoccaceae bacterium. Lineage (GTDB taxonomy): Bacteria > Pseudomonadota > Alphaproteobacteria > Rhodobacterales > Rhodobacteraceae > NORP181. Next base: position 45 of record PIVL01000008.1, on the reverse strand, counting down.
AAGCGCCTGACAATCGGGCCTTTGACTGGGGCATGGGCGACGAGG
>PIVL01001144.1 GCA_003354145.1 Paracoccaceae bacterium | reverse complement strand
AGGGTTCTTTTTGCATGTGCGGGTGCTGTCACGGCTCTTTCGACGCCTGTTTATCGAAGGGCTGATGGCCCTGCATCGCGCAGGCGAACTCACCTTCTTCAATGATCTGGCCAAGCTGTCAGAACCGCAGGCCTTCGCGACATATCTCGCCCCATTGCGCAAAACTGAAAGGGTGGGTCAAAATTCAACCGGCCAAATGGGTCACTTTTGGACCGGCGTTGACACAGATCGGTTCCACCGCATTCGGCACTACGGCATGCTCGCGAGTGCAGGACGCAAGGCCAATATCGCAAAGGTCCGAAGCATGCTTGGAGTGGAACAATCCGGACAGGAACCACGAGAGGCAGCAGAGATCATCCCGCTCACACTTCGAGAGCCATGTCCGGACTGCGGCGGTGCGATGCGCATCACCGAGACCTTCAGAAGAGGCCAGAAACCACAGTCCCGCGCACCACCCAGAAAGGCTGCCGCATGACGAAGCGTACGTTATCATCCCACGGCTATACCCTGAATCACATCGCGTT
>PIVL01000199.1 GCA_003354145.1 Paracoccaceae bacterium | reverse complement strand
TCCTATGTTACGCATCGATTGGAAGATCAGGATGAGCAGAGCTTTCAGTTGATCTGGCCGTATAGTGACTTTTTGCTGCATGACATGGGCGAAGGTTTGGCCGACGGTCGTCCGGAAGCCCGCGCAACGGGCAGTGAATGGCGCACCCCTCCGTTGTGGGGGATTGGGTTGACTGAACAGGTCAGCGGGCATTCATATTTCCTGCATGATGGCCGCGCGCGTAACCTGCTTGAGGCAATCTTGTGGCATGGGGGTGAGGCAGAATCGATGAAACAGGTGGTGATCGACATGCCGCGCCCAGACCGCGACGCCCTGATCCGATTTTTAGAGAGCCTTTGATATGTTGCGGATGCTGGTGATATTAATCCTTCTGGCTCCTTGGCCTGCGAATGCTAGCGATAAATACGCCATGATAAAGACTATCGTCCGAGATCATATCCTGGACGGTTTCAACCTTCTGGCATCTGAAACACATGTGTTGAAACAGGCAGCTGACGCAAATTGTTCGGCGGATTCAGCTGAATTGCGCGCCGCATGGCATCAGGCCTTCGATGCGTGGATATCCGTCAGCCATCTGCGCTTTGGCCCAAGTGAGACCAACGACCGCGCCTTTGCTCTGGCGTTTTGGCCAGACCCACGCGGAACTACGCCGCGCAGTTTACAAAGCCTGATTGATGATCAAGACGCGATTGTAAATTCGCTGGCGGAATTCAGTGACGTTTCCATTGCGGCTCGTGGTTTCTATGCGCTTGAATTCCTGCTTTACGATCCACGGATCAGCACCCTGGGCGATGCGACGTATCGTTGCAAACTTGTGCAAATCATTGCCGCCGATATTGACGCAAACGCGCACGCAATTCTGACCGATTGGATCGATAGTTATGCTGCTGAACTGCGCGATCCTGGCGATATTTATCGCTCTGAGGACGAAGCATTGCAGGAACTGTTCAAAGCCCTGACCGCTGGGTTGCAGTTCACATCTGATACGCGTTTGGGCCGCCCAATGGGCAGTGCAGAACGTCCGCGTCCGAAACGCGCTGAGGCGTGGCGGTCTGGAAGATCAAGGCACAATGTTGCTGTATCTTTGACTGCGTTAGAGGACTTGGCAATTATGCTTTCCGCTCCAACGCCCGAACTGTCAACGCTGTTTGCCACCGGGTTTGACAAAAGCTTGAAAAAGGCAGCCCAATTGGATGACCCTGTGTTTGCAAATGTTGCAACGCCAGTCGGGCGGTTCCGTGTCGAAGCGTTGCAACAATCCATAAACGATATCCGTGCCCTTGCCGCCAGTGACCTTGGCCCAACTCTCGGGGTCGCCGCTGGATTCAATGCACTGGACGGAGACTAGCGTGGTTAATCGTCGAGGCTTTTTGGCGGGGCTATTGGCTTCGGGTCTGGTTCCGGTCAGCACATGGGCTGATGTTGGCAGCCCTTCGTTTCTGGCAGCGGCGCGCTTGCCCGATGACCGCTTTGCTCTTTGCGGCATTGATGCTGCTGGCATGATCCTGTTTCATATCCCAATTCCGGCGCGTGGCCATGCGGCCGCAGCGCACCCCGTCCGAGCCGAGGCGGTAGCGTTTGCACGACGCCCGGGAACCTTTGCCAGCATCATCAATTGTGCATCCGGCGAAGAGACCGCCCGTCTGGCCAGCCCCAAGGGAAGGCATTTCTATGGCCACGGCGCATTCTCAAGCGATGGCGAAACATTGTTCACAACCGAAAATGATTATGAAGCGGGGCAAGGCCGGATCGGCGTATGGGATGCAACGCAGGGATATGCGCGGATTGCAGAATTTGCCAGCGGCGGCATCGGCCCGCATGAGGTTCGTTTATTGCCAGACAGCGACGCACTGGTGGTGGCCAACGGCGGCATAGACACCCACCCAGACAGCGGACGGACCAAGCTAAACCTGAGTACCATGCACCCAAACCTGAGCTACCTGGATTTTTCCGGCACCTTGCTGGATCAGGTAGATTTGCCAGATGATCTGCGCAGCAACTCCATACGACATCTGGATGTGTCGCATGACGGACAGGTCGCTATTGGAATGCAATGGCAACGAGATCGGTCCTCGTCACCAGCTTTGGTTGGACTGCACAACCGTGGTGATGCGGTGGACCTGATGAAAGCTCCGCTGAATTTGCATCGCCAGGCTTTTGGCTATGTTGGAAGTATCGCTTTTTCCGGGAATGGCAAGCAATTGGCCGTGACCTGCCCGCGTGGTGGATGTGTACAGGTGTTTGATGCCGTGACCTGCGAATTTGTCGGCGGCCACGGGTCGCCTGACGCATCTGGCATTACCGGCTTTGGTGACGGTTTTATTGTGAGTTCCGGAACAGGGATATTGCGCACCATTGGCGAGGGCGACACGATGTCTGTCAATCATCCGCTTGAATGGGACAATCATCTGGTCCGTCTTTAGGGGCTAGGAGGACGATTTCGGTGGTCCAGTCCTGAAAGTCTTTTTTGGCAAGATCAGCGCCCTAGTGCCGCGAAACTGTAATTATTGATTGATCCTCAGGCCTGATTGCGGCCAACCTGCGTCAGCAAAACAGGGTGGTGTCTCAATGTCAGAATTGTGGGAATGGTCAGCGTCCGACCTCGCGGATGCAGTGCGATCAAAACGGGTGTCTGCAGTCGAAGTAACCAAGGCACATCTGGCAAGATTGGCAGCGGTAAATCCGGCCATCAATGCAGTTGTGCAAGAGTTCCCTGACGAAGCTTTGGCCGAGGCCAAGGCCGTTGACGAACAAGTTGCTATAGGCATCGACCCCGGCCCGCTTTGTGGTGTCCCCGTCACGACCAAGGTCAACGTTGACCAAAAGGGGCACGCAACAACCAACGGGCTGAAGTTGCAGCAGAACTTACTAGCGCAAGAAGATAACCCGGTGGTGGCCAATTTGCGCCGTGCCGGAGCCGTCATTGTCGGGCGTACCAACACGCCAGCTTTTTCATTGCGCTGGTTCACCAACAACGATCTGCATGGCCAGACCCTGAACCCCCGCGATGCAGGGCTGACCCCGGGGGGATCATCAGGCGGTGCAGCCGCGGCCGTGGCCGCGGGCATTTGCGCAATGGGCCATGGCACCGACATTGCCGGCTCGGTCCGCTATCCGGCCTATGCCTGTGGATTGCACGGATTGCGCCCTAGCCTTGGCAGGGTGGCTGCATTCAATGCTACCGGAGGTGATCGCTATATCGGGGCGCAGATCATGGCGGTATCAGGACCGATCGCGCGCACTATAGACGATATCAAGATTTCGCTGCGGGCCATGGCGGCGCCCGACCCCAACGACACGTGGTTTACGCCATCCCCTCTGGATCAGGCCAAGTTTGAAAAGCGTGTTGCCTTGGCCATAGCCCCTGACGGAATGCCGGTAGCCGATGAGGTGAAAGCCGCACTGTTAAAGGCCGCGCAAGTATTGGAAGCTGCGGGCTGGATCGTCGAAGAGATTGCATGCCCGCCAATGCGCACCGCCGCCGACATCAACGCGATCCTGTGGATGGCCGAGATGCAGTTCGCCGCCAAGGGCGCAGTCGAAAAAGAGGGAGAAGAGGATTCTGTGTTTGTCTACGAACAGATGACCAAAGACGCCGGAGTTGTAGACGTCAACGATCTGATGAAATCGCTGCAGGCCCGTGCCGGGCTGATTCGAGAATGGGAGACCTTCCTTGCGAAGTATCCGGTTCTACTCTGCCCGGTGTCGGGTATGCTGCCTTTCCCTCAACAAATGGATGTCAAATCCGAGGCTGATTTTGCCACGGTATTTGAGTCCCAGTTGATTCAACGCGCCCTACCGACTTTGGGCCTGCCGGGGTTGACCGTGGCCACAGGTTCGATTGGAACCACACCTGCAGGGGTGCAGCTAATTGCTGGGCGCTTCCGCGAGGACATATTGCTGGCGGCTGGCAAGGACATTGAGATTGCTGTGGGATGTCCCGTGACGGCAGACCCACAAATATGAGGATTCAAGGAATGATGAAACTGGCAGGAAAAAGCGCCTGGATCACCGGAGGCGGCACTGGAATCGGTGCCGGAGCAGCCATCGCTCTTGCGCAATCCGGGGCCAGAGTGTTTGTGTCCGGACGTCGACAAGCGCCGCTTGATGCCGTTGTTAAAACCATTACCGAAACTGGCGGCACAGCCGAGGCGGTAAAGTTGGATGTGGCCGATGCAGATAGCGTTGCCATCGCCGCAGCTCAGATCGGACAAGTCGACATTCTGCTGGCCAATGCAGGGCTGAATGTACCGAAACGAGCGCTCGCCGATCTGTCCGCAAAGGATTGGGACCTTGTCGTCGATGTCAATCTGAACGGCATGTTTTACGCAGTGCAAAACGTGCTACCGGGAATGCGGACAAAGGGGGCTGGCACAATTATCCTGATCTCAAGCTGGGCAGGTCGCTATGCCACGCGTCTGACCGGTGCTGGGTATAACGCCACCAAGCGCGCCGTGCTGGCACTTAGTGAAACCATCAACGAAGAAGAAGGCGGCAATGGCATCCGCTCGACCGTAATTATGCCCGGTGAAATCGCAACAGATATCCTCAAGACCCGTCCCGTGCCACCAGCCGAGAAAGATCTTGAACGGATGCTTCAAGTAGACGATCTGTCAGAAACTGTGCGCTTTGTGGCGGAAATGCCCGCGCATGTTTGCCTGAACGAAATCCTGATTTCACCGACCTGGAATCGGTTCTATCAGGGCTTTGAAGAGCTTGACTAAGAGGGAACGCAGATGGCTATCAAAACGGCGATAATCGGGTTGGGGATCATGGGACGGCGGATGCTGGAGCATATGGCCCTGCACGAACAATTTGCACCAGAGTTTATTTGGGACCCTGACCAAGCTGCATGTCATCAGGCTCAGAAGATCGCCCCAAATGCAGAGATTATGGATAGCGCCGATGCGGCGATATTGGCGGCGGATCTTGTGTATCTGGCTTGCCCTCCAATTCCACGAAAAACCTATGCACTAATGGCGGCAAAGATAGGCGCGGCGGTGTTTCTGGAAAAACCGCTTGGTGTTGATGTCGATGCAAGCCGTGATTTGGTTCATCAGCTGGAAAAATCCGGTGTGCCTGCCGCTGTGAATTTCGTACAGGCAGCCGGGGATGCTTTGAGAAATGTTGAGCGTGCTGCTGAGGTCGGCAAAATGGGCGCGCTAGAGGGGGCCGACATTGTCGTGACATATGCCAACTGGCCGCGCCAATGGCAATTGGCAGCAGATTGGTTGCGATTTCGAGATGAAGGTGGCGCAACACGCGAAGTAATCTCGCATTTCCTGTTTTTTGCCGAACGGGTGCTAGGGCCGCTGCATGTGACCTGGGCACGGCCAACCTATCCGCACGATCTGAAGCTATGTGAAACTCATCTGGCGGCGCGGCTGGAAAATGCGGAGGGCCAACCGGTCACAATCATGCTCAGCGTCGGCGGCGCGCAACCGGATCGACAAGAGCTGACGATAAAGGGATCGGCCATCAGCCACCGGATAAGCGAGTTTGTACACGAGGCAACTTCGGATGGAGGGCCCTATATTCCGGTTCCTGCAGATATGTCGGATCCGCGAGCCACCAGTCTAAAGGCGCAATTGGACGAATTCGCAAAATTGATGGCAGGAGAACCGAGCCGCTTGGCGACGCCAAGAGAAGCATTGCATGTGCAAATCCTTGTAGAAGACATCTTACAAGAGAAGACTTGAAACACTAATCCAAGCACGTAGGGCGCGCGAAAATATAACTTTGAACAAGACTGGAACGAATTTGAAGGATTCGCGTTACACTGTTGTGTTTGGTGCTTGCCTGACTCAATTTACCATAATTGGGCTGCTGTTTTCCTACGGTCTTTTCTTCAAAGTATTTGAAGCCGAATTTGGCTGGTCCCGCACGCTGCTGTCCAGTTGTTCATCACTGGCGTTTCTTATGATGGGCATCCTGGCTATGGCCGGAGGACGCCTAAGCGACAAGTTCGGGCCGCGGCGCGTACTGGCGTTTACCGGGGTGATTTTTGGGTTTGGTTTTGCGCTGATATCCCAAGTCTCGCAGGCCTGGCAATTGTTCGTCATTTTCGGCCTGTTCATAAGCCTGGGCCTAAGCACACATGACGTTGTCACCCTGTCCACAATTGGGCGCTGGTTTGAGCGGCGACGCGGTATGATGACAGGTGTGGTTAAGGTTGGCACTGCGTTTGGCCAAATGACGGTACCGCCAATAACCGCATTGCTGATCCTCTCCTTTGGTTGGCGCGTGGCCGTTATAACACTGGGTGCGAGTGCGATTGTGTTGCTGCTGATCGCAGCGTTTTCTATGAAAAACCCACCGCGCCCGGCCGGTCCGGAAACGGATGTTGCCAAATCTGGTCTGACTTTTTCTCAGGCACGTGGAACGCGTGTTTTTTGGACCATGTGCATCATTCAACTATTGTTCTTTCCTTCTGTGTCGACGATTCCACTGCACCTTGCGGTTCATGGTATGGATTTGGGTATACCCCCTGCCATAGCTGCGACGCTGTTGTCTGTGATCGGGGGGGCAAGCATTGCCGGGCGGCTTGCAATCGGCGCATTGGTGGACAAAATCGGGGGCAGAAATTCCTATGCCATTTGTTTTGCATTCCTGATTCTGTCGCTCGTCGCGATGATGAACATTACATCACATCTGCCTCTGTTCATGGTGGTCGCGCTTTACGGTTTTGGCCACGGTGGGTTTTTCACTTTGGTAGCTCCGTCAGTGGCTGAATATTTCGGCATGCGGGCGCATGGGGCGATTTTTGGCACTGTGTTGTTCTTTGGCACGATTGGCGGAGCTATTGCTCCGGTGCTGGCAGGGATGTCTTTTGATTCCACTGGCAGCTATTTCTATGCTTTTCTAGGCCTGTTGATCCTGGCAGTTGCAGGTTTGGCATTGGCTTTGTCCCTGCCCCGCCGCACTTGATCAATCGCTAACTTGCCGTGCAACTCAGGTCGCTTCATTCAACCCAACATTTTTGCCGGTGCCAAAAGGTCTTAGACATCTGGCTTTGAAAATTGGTAGGTTTGTTGGAAATGTCTAAACACTCAGGAATCATTGGATGACTGAAAAAACCGCAGCTACGTCTGCGCAAGAAAGTTCTGGCCGACGGCGGCGTGCCCACAGCCGTCCACCAGACGGCCCTGGCCGTTTCCTGGATGCGACGGGAACAACGCGGGCGAATTCGATCTATCAGGACCTGCACCGCGATATTGTATCGATGAAATTGTTGCCGGGCACTGCAATCTCGGAGAACGCCATTCCGAGAAAACGGGTATTAGCCGCACCCCGGTCCGCGAGGCCGTGTTGCGCCCTTCCAAAGAAAAGTTGGTCGAGGTCGTGCCGCAATCCGGAACCTTTGTTGCGCGCATTCCGTTGTCCTTATTAACCGAGGCTTTCGTCGTGCGCCGGGCCTTGGAGGCCGTGACAATGCGCGCAGCGGTGGCTCAGGCAACTGCTGCTCAGGTCGCAGAGTTCCGCGCGATGATCCATCAGCAACGAGACATCGCGGCGACCGGCGATTCCGAGGCATTTCACCATGCTGACGAACAATTTCATGCGGCATTTGCCAGGGTCGGGAATTACCCGGGGATCTGGGAGCTGATCCGTCAGGTTAAGGTCCAAATTGATCGCTATCGTCGGCTAACGCTACCTCAATCTGGGCGCAAAGAGTTGATTGTTCAGGAACATGAAGCGGTTGTTGATGCTTTGGCTGCTGGCAATGCCGCGCTGGCTGTTGAGTGTATGGAGCTACATCTGGATCATCTGCAATTGGACATTTCCATTTTCAGAGACATGTGGCCTGATTATTTCATTCACGATATTGACGTTAATTGACAGAAATTCAAACTCGCCATTGAAGTTGCATTGGGTTTGATGACGCGATCAATTTCAGAGCAGTTCGACAGAAACACCAGCGGTTCCGCCTGGCACTTTTTTCAATTGGCGCGTACGAGCCCACGGGATTTCATGTTAGATCAACACCAGAACCCGGATGAGGCAGTACAATGCCGCAAGAGTTGTGGAGCAGAACATACGTTGGGCCACCATTGGAGGACGTTCAAGCTCCCCAATGAATCGATTGAAGATCAACTCGAGGCGCTGGCTGAGGCCCGGACTAAACGCGGGGTTTGACGAAGACACGTTTCGGGCGTTGCGCCCTGGCGAAGTTTGGGATGTGCCCTTGTAGATCTTCGGTCAAAGGATGCATTCGTTTGATCTGTACAGTTGTTTGAAAGAAATTTATTGATTGTTGGAAATCCGACCTACTTATACAGAATGAACAATGATGAATTCTGAAAGCCAACGTATTATTCAAAATGCTATGCGCAAGCTGCAGCAAGGCAAACTTCAAGCTGCGGCCAAAGCTGCACTTGCCGGAGCGAAAAAGTTCCCAAAAAACCAAGACCTTCAGAATTTAGCTGGAACTGCTTTGACGCAGGCCGGAGATCACATTGCCGCAGCTAAGGCGTATTCAAATCTGTATAAGCTGGCACCGAATGACGCTAATGTACGCATGACTTTCGGGATTTCGCTTGTGCATGCTAACCGCTTCGACCTCGCGCACAAGCTGGCGGACGAGTGGCTGGATGCCGAGCTTGAAAACCCAAACTTCAGGTATTTAAAAGCAGTTGCTGCGATCGGTCAGAAAGAGTTTGTGGTCGCGGAAACAGAGGCGACAAGAGCGCTGTCCGCAAGACCAGATATGGAGCGTTCGCTGGCCATTCGTGGTCTCGCCCGTTTTGAGCTAAATCAGTTTGAAAGCGCATTGGAGGACTTTCTGCGCGCCAACGAACTTGCGCCAAACAATCTGGAAACACTGTTAAACATTGGGCTTTGC
>PIVL01001143.1 GCA_003354145.1 Paracoccaceae bacterium | reverse complement strand
GGGAGGTGGAAAAATTGTGCTAGATCCGGGTGATTCGGCGCGACGGCGTACATTGCAGAACCTTCTGCACCTGGATTTTAGCCTCGAAGAAAGTCACGTTTTCGAAACAATAGGCGACAGAGTCCTTATTCGTTTCCCACATGAGCCCATATTAATGGCAGAACGTGTCTATTGGCGCATCAGGCAAGTTTTTCTGAGACGCTTCAACATATAGCTTGTAGATTTTGAAAAGTTAAACTGGTCAAGTGGCGAAGTTCAACCTTTCGTATGGATGGCCTGAGTCAGCGAAGGGTTTCGTCAACAGCAGGTCATACAGCTATAAATAGTTACCCACGTCAGGGGAGGAAATTGTGGCGACACAATTATTATTTAACGAATACGCGGTGGCTGGGGAGGACGTTATATTCCTGCCTTTATCCGTCGCTATCCCTGCGCCATTTCGGACAGGTTGCTGACCGTGCTGTGGGAAGTGACGAAACGCTGACGTTCCAGCGCGCTGATTCATCAGGTGACGCTGGATCGGAA
>PIVL01000509.1 GCA_003354145.1 Paracoccaceae bacterium | reverse complement strand
TTTGTGTAAGCGACCTTGTGGCCGTGGCACTTGAAGCAGGTTGTCCCGGTCATCTGGTTATAGGAATAATGGCCGGAGCCGTGGCAGCGGCTGCAGGTTTCGGTTTCGTATGCTGGGGTTTCGTTTGTCATGTCGTTTCCTTCCGTGGGCTTCATTGCCCTTAACACATACAGTGGGGGATATGGCCCCCTACTGCAAGCGGTTATTTGGTTCTGTAGTCCAGAATTTGTCAGTCTAAAGCATAAAAGGATATGATCGAAAACCAGATCACAAGGCTGCATAGGACCGTAAATTTCATTGGCTTCGTTCCTTCCGCTTTTGATGCTGCCATCCGTTTTCCCATTCGCCGCGAGCCTTTCGATCTGCTGGCGCGTCTGAATATGGGTTTTGAGTTAATCGGCAACCGTTCGCGGCTCCGGTCCGGCCTTCGTTAAATGCGTAATGGCGCAGGATGATTTTCGGGTAGTTCATTGGCTTGGCTCCTTGTGTCGTTGGTGGCGCGACCGAAGCCGCGCCGGTTGCATCAAAATGGCAGGTCGCCATCGGCGTCTGTTTCTACCGGCGCGTTCATCGCGGCGATGTATTCGGCAATCTCCGCGTCGGACCAACCTTCGCGCTTCGCTGCGTCGATGTGATCCTGCAGGCTGTACTCTTCGTCGCCTGCCTGCGGGTCGTCCATCCCGGCGTTCGCTTCGCGGATGTAATCGAATGGCGCGTTAAACTCGTATGCCGCGTTCTCTTCTGCTTGGTTGCCGTTGAAGTATTCCATTTTGTTTTCCCTTCGTGGGCTTCATTGCCCTCTGATTGGTGGCTCGACCTTCGCCGCGCCGGTTGGTTTAGCGGTTATCGCAAACCGCATGATTTTCGCCATCGGCGTAGTAGTAGGCCGCAAGTGTCGATGGCTTTGAGCCGGTCGGCGTATCGGCAAGCAATTTCCTGTGCGCGGCCTTGAGGCCCATTTCGTTAATCTCGGCGACCTTGGCATTGTAACCGGCGTCAAAATCTTTCTGGTGCTGTGGGTGGGTGACTGTCCGCATCGGGCTGGTTCCTTCGTGTTGTCGGCTTCATTGCCTAAATACAGAGTAGGGGATATGGCCCCCTAACGCAATAGCTAATTAGGGGAAAAACACCTATTATTTGCCAGCATTCCCGGCAATACGCGCTGAAAATTCCTCTCCGGTCTCCCAGCCCATATCGCAATCGATGCCTCGTGGGTGGCGAGTTATATCCGCAACATCAAAGGTCGCGTCCGGTGTCGCTTCTCGTGCGCCTCGGCAGTAATAATCCGCGCTGGTTAGGGCTTGCTGGATATTGTCCGCGCTGATGTGCAGCGTCGTGATGCGGCTCTCGCAGTTCAGGTATCGGCTGACTTTTACGGTAAATTGAGTGGACATAGTTTTTCCTTTTCGGGCTGGCTTCATTGCCAATTGGTGGCGCGACCGAAGCCGCGCCGGTTGGTTTTCAGTGGTCTTTGACCATCCAGTTCCAGTTGTCGCCGGAGCCTTCGACATAGACCTCAACCATTTTGACGTTCTGGTTTGAGGCGCGATCTAGGCGAAAGTGACGACCTTCAAAGAATACAATGTCGCCAAACTCTGCATGAATGTATGTCCGGCGCTCTTGCTCGTGGCTGGTGATTGAAACGCTTTGCGCGTTCAGCCAGTGCAGATCGTGGCCAAGTCGGCGAGCGCGGTCTATCGCGTCGATGGCGCATTCATTGTACTGCGCAGCGTATGAAACAACCGACCCAAAGCGGAACATGTGGCGCAACATGCCGTGGCTGCGGCTTGGAAAGTTTATTGCAATCACGTCGCCAGCTTTGAAAACTGGAATGTCCTGTTCCATCTCGCATTGGTGAATGGTTTCGGTTGGCAGGATCACGTCATATGCGGCGAAAGTTTCGATGATGTTCATGGTCTTTGTCCCTTTGTGGTCGGCTTCATTGCCTATGTGTTATTTATAGGGGATATGGCCCCCTGCCGCAAGCGGTTTATCCGTATATTTCACCAAAAGTTTTCCAGCCGTTCTGTTCGTAATAGTCGCCCTCGCAATCCATCCACTCGGATACGATCCGCTTTTGCTTCCGGCTCAGTTGCTTCGGCTCGTGGCGGCAGGCGTCGTGGTTCAGTTCGCATTCGTGAAATGCGCAGGCAAGGCTGGCGCT
>PIVL01000508.1 GCA_003354145.1 Paracoccaceae bacterium | reverse complement strand
CCAACAAGTGGCGCGAGTTCACTGACACCGTCAGCGACAACTTTCGGATCATCTCGCTGGACGAATACAAAGTCGTTTGATCCGACAGAAATTAGGTCAATTCAGGCCAACGAGTATATAGCGATTTCTCCCGGCACTTTTTGGCAACTTTGTGGAGAGCAGGGGTATCGCGTTTGGGTTTGTCTCGTCGCAACGGCTTTGTTGCACAAATCGGGTGATGGGATTCACCTTGTGAATCCAGCGTGATAGCTGGTGGCCATGAGCAGCTGGACACCAACGACTTACAAGACCAAAAACTGGTCGAACTATAACCTTGCGCTGAAGCGACGAGGCTCCCTTTCGATCCACTGACCGGCAACACAAGTTTACATGTGTGAGAGGTTGGTTTGACGCAGGAATGGCTTGGAACGCCGAACCTTCAGGCAACCCCAGTCGCCTGAAGGAACATTTTTATGATCGAACGTATACATACCAGCAAGAGAATGAGCATAATCGTCAAACATGGCGACGTCGTTTACCTGTGCGGCCAAGTCGGGGATGGGGCAAATGTAACGGAACAAACTCGCGATTGTCTGTCGCGCGTTGACACATTGCTGAACGAAGCGGGTTCATCACGTGAGAATATGCTTCAGGCGACTATCTGGCTCGCCGATATGGCTGATTTTGATGAGATGAATGCGATGTGGGATGCATGAGTGCCTGAGGGTCAAGCACCCGCGCGCGCCTGTGGCGAAGCCAAATTAGCGGACGTTGATCTATTGGTCGAGGTTACCGTAACGGCTGCGCTTACCACTTAGTACAAACCGGCTAGAAAAACGCAGCATTCACTTCAGCCTTTATCCGTTTTGGGAAAAGCTGATCGACATGAACAAAGTAACCACTTTTCGAATGCGGTCGTTCATCCCGTCGTCTCCAATGTCTGTATTGTCCGCGTTGTGTGAATTCATGGTTTCAGAATTGCTGCCTGCTGCCTGAACGACCGCATTTTCTTCTGCGATGCAGCAGCAATTGTTCGGCGACGCCCCGGGTTTTGCGCTGCGAGCGCATGCAGCAAGATTTTGGCACTTCCGGTGTGGGCTCGACTCGGTCATTCCGTCGCCGTTCGTCTAACAACCGCTTCCCACAGCCGAATGTCAACGGATCGGTTCAGGTCGTTGAAATGGATGAAACATCTGTGTTTCGGGAATGGAAGCTTCTCTATCGCGGCCTATGTCAAGAGGAGGTTGGTCATGCCATGTTATATTCCTTTTGAGCGATTGATCTTCCTTGCGGATGTGCCGTCACGGGGCTCGTGCTTCTCTTCGAGGTCGACGTATGGCCGCCTCATGATGGGGTAAGAAGGATGACGTGGTTCAATCTTTCGAGCGCCCTTGCTGCAAGCACAGTGAACCGCTCCGGGTTTCCCGGAGAGTGTTTTGTTCAAATGTCAGGTGACTTTATCAAGAGCGTTCAAGTTTGCATAGAAGGCCTCCTCTGCTTCTAGTGGCGTTACGTAGCCAATGGCGCTGTGCAGGCGCTCGGTGTTGTACCAGTTGACCCATTTCAGGGTTTCCCATTCGACCCGACAGACGGTTTTCCATGGACCGAGGAAGTTGATGACTTCGGTTTTGAATAAGCCAATCGTGCTTTCGGCCAACGCGTTGTCGTATGAATCGCCGACGCTGCCCACCGATGGGTCGATGTCGGCCTCGGCCAACCGTTCGGCATATTTTATCGCCAGATATTGCGAGCCGCGGTCAGAATGATGAACCAGATTGTCCGCTTCAGACGGGCATCTCTGACAAATAGCCTGATTCAAAGCGTCCAGCACAAAGCTGGTTGTCATGGAGGTGGAGACCCGCCAGCCGACGATCTTCCGGGCGAAGACATCGATCACGAAGGCGACATAAACCATGCCCTGCCAGCTTGAGACATAGGTGAAATCGGAGACCCAGAGCTGGTTTGGCATGTCAGCAACAAACTCCCGATTTACCTTGTCGTCGGGGCATGGCTGCGCTGCGTCAGGATTGGTCGTGATAACCTTCCCACCCCTTACAGCACCCTGTATTTCCATGGCTTTCATCAAACGTTCCACTGTGCAACGCGCGATATATTTCCCCTCGCGGCGCAGGGCATGCCAAACCTTGCGCGCACCATAGCGCTGGCCGCTGGCGTCATAGATGCGG
>PIVL01000198.1 GCA_003354145.1 Paracoccaceae bacterium | reverse complement strand
CAATATCAGGACAGCCATGTCGCGGGTGACGCGATGTATGGCAGCCCCGGCTATCCAACAACCGAAGCCGCCCTACGCGCAGAGGCAACGCTGGCCTACAGTCGCGGCGCCGACGCCGATGGCATCAACAGTCAGGCGCTGTCGATCATCCATGCATCCGACCGGCGTCCAGGATTGCGCAATGTCACCCTGCCCTCTTTGGTGATCCACGGTATTCAGGATACTTTAATACCTGTGGATCTGGGTGCTGAAATCGCCGCCCATATACCAGACAGCGAATATCATGCCATCGAAGGCATGGGCCATGTCATTACGCCTTTGCTTGCCCCGGTGATCGTCGAAATCGTTACCGAGTTTATAGGGCGGCGCACTTAATCTGAGTGCTCTGAGCCGACAGCTAAACTGACTATCGATTCAGTCGGTATCTGCAGGAAATACAGAAGGTGACGCGGCTGACGTAGGAACAAAGTGAGATTTTGCAATACGGTTTCTTTTTGTGTCTACAATCAAGCGATACACCGCAAAAAGTCCTAGCGAAAACAACACCACGCCAATAAAGACAAATAGTCCCCCCGGGCGGTCCCCGCCCATGAACATCGAAGCGGCCAAAGGGCCTATTGTCGCGCCAACAGCAAAAGACAATAGCAAGCCGCCACTGGTCTCAACCATACGCGAGTTATCAACGTTATCATTGGCATGGGATATGCACATAGCATAAATAGGGATCATTAGTGCGCCATGAAGCGCTGCCATGACGAAGGTCGCTGGACCTGATGGAACAATCCCAAGACCGATGGTCAAGCCGGTGATGCCAGTGCCAAATGACAAAACGGCAATCACTATCCGTCTGTCAATTTTGTCCGAAACCCACCCCAAAGGCCATTGAGAAAGAGTGCCGCCAAACACAAATGCCGCCATCAATATCGCAATGTCCGCAGCGGTCATGCCACGCCCAAAGGCGAAGACAGGGCCAAGTGACCAGAAAGCGCCTTCTACGAAACCCGTCAACAAACATCCCACGACGCCGACAGGAGAAACCTTGTACAAGTTAGGCAAGTTCAGGCGCGCCGAAGGTATTGGCGTAGGGGTCATGGTTGGCGTTAAACTAAGCGGTACAATAGACAGGCAGATCAACATCGCCACTATGGTAAACAATGTGGGTGCTTGTGTATCATAGGATGTAACCAACAACTGGCCGGCCATCGTTACGACATTGGTCACGATTATGTAGGTCGATAGAATGCGGCCCCGGTTTGCGTTGCTCGAACTGTCATTCAACCAACTTTCAACCACGATATAGAGCACAGCCAAACAGGCACCGCCGATAACCCGCAAACCTCCCCAAAACATTGGATCAACATAGATTGGAAAAGCAAGGAACGTGACCGTCAACACAGCGGTTAATCCGGCAAAGGCGCGAACATGGCCAACGCTCATGATGATTCCGGGACCTATGAAACACCCAACAGCAAAGCCGCCAAAATAGGCGGCTCCCAGCAACGCTATCAACGAAGTAGAGTACCCTTCCTGACCAGCCCGGATTGGCAGCAGCGTTTGGAACAAGCCATTGCCCGCAAAAAGTAACGCTGCACATGCCAGTATTGTTATGACTGACCCAAGTGTTGATGCAGAAGTAAGCTTCTTCATGCGGTTCGGCTCTCCCGTCAAGTCTTAAAAAGTTGCTGATTTGATCAGTCGCGCAGGTGGTAGTAATTTGCAAGGATGGTTCTATCAAAAACTAAAAGATTAGGTTTAATATCCAGAACCAAGCACGTTTCAAAGTGTTTCCCAAGGCATTTTCCCGCATTTTGAGCTATGGTAGTGACGGGGATATGCGTTTTATCCCGCACAGCAACTCTTTAACTCTTACGGGGTTGATGAATCCTTCCCTTTGCCGACAAAGCCGCGCGCACCTTCCTCAGTCAGATCGTAAACCCCCTTAACCACTCGGACAAACCAGCCGTGGTGATTGTCCGCCATCATCCGGGTTGCTTTGTCTACTCCGGTTTCGCGGGCCACAACGGCGCCTTTGGCTGGACCGTGTTGCGCCAGATAGGACGCACATTTCACGGCGTTTTGTCGGTAAACCGTTACGATCTGACCACGGGTTCCGCCCGTGTTCGGGTCACCCTCGCGCTGCTCAAACTCACGCAACAACGCGCCTTTGCGCCGTTTGGATTTGCGCGGACGAAATGCGCCCGGATCAGCATGAACCTGCACGTGCCCGTCTTTAAGCCGCACCGACATCACGCCAATACCCAACCTTTTGCACAATCCAACATTGCCCTTGAATGTACGCCAGCCGGATTTTCCTGCCCAGCGCGGTACCGCCACATAGACGAAGTCAGATATCGACTGCCGGGCCACCGCCTGGTGCAGCAAGGTCAGTGAAAATCCGGTCTTCAACTCAACGATCAGTGGGTCTTGGCCTGCGCGACAGGCAACAACATCTGCCGTACCTACTTCGGCTTTGACCTCATAGCCCTGAGCCTCGAGATGTGCCTTCACCGGGGCATAAAGTTCTGTTTCAAGCATTTAGCGATCCTGACAAAACGACCATGTCTCATTAAATTGACTTACACCAGCGAGCATTTCGCCTTGTCTGCAAACCCGAAGCTACTTAGTTTCGATGAGAACGAAAACATACAGGAAAAACTATGCTTCGCAGCTTACTGACGTTGTTGTTGTGTCTGACGGCTTTGTCTGCCCATGCAAGATGCAAAGGTGTGGACATACGCCCGCAACTGACCACAAATCAGCGCGAAGTGCTGCAACGCGAAGCTGAAAAAATCCCGTTTGGCCAGGGCAACCACTGGATTGCGTCGCGTGGAAGCCAATCCATCCATATTGTCGGCACAATGCATGTCAACGACTGGCGTTTGAATAAGGTCATGCGCAATCTGAAACCAATAATCGGGAACGCCGACGCTATCCTGCTTGAAGTCAGCGAACCCGAAGGTGAGCGGTTCTGGAAAACTGCCAATGAGCACAAATCGCTGTTTCTTCTGCCTGAGGGCTCGAATGTTCAGGATCTGATTTCAGGTTCCAGCTGGCAATCCCTGACCCAATCCGCCGATGACAGACGGTTTGACCTGACCGAGATTGTCAGATTCCAACCTTGGTTTCTGTCGATGTTGTTGACCGGATCGTCCTGTGGGCCCAGCGGCTTGTTTGCCACAAACGGCCTGGACAGCCGCATAGAAAAGCAGGCACGCCGCAAACGTATTCCGATCGGATCGTTAGAGACTGTCGAATCCGCAATCAAATCGCTGAGCAGTCAGCCGCTGAACGATCAGGCCAGCATGCTGCAATTTGACCTGCTTGAAGGCAACAGCAACGATCACGGGTTCATCACCACCCGCGAAGCCTATTTTGACGAGAACATGGCTGAGGCGATGATCCTTGAGGAATGGCGATTCATTCGCGATTTTCCGGGACCAAAATCCAACCGCACCCGGGTATGGCAGCGCCAGCAGAATGCGCTTTTGGCACAACGCAACAAAAACTGGATACCGATTATTCGGCGCACCAAGGGTGACTTGCTGATGGTCGCCGTGGGGGCGGCGCACCTACCCGGACGCGACGGGCTTTTAAACCTGATGCATAAAGCCGGGTATAAAATGCAACGCGCTGCTTTCTGATCACCCGGCGGCCATGCTTTTCATGCATGGCAGATCACCACCCCTAGTGTGATTGCGAGTGGTGACATCTGGTCCTTACGCTTCTATAAGGCGCGAAAATCATCTCGTTTCACAGGACACAGTAATGACAACCCTAGTATTTGGTCACAAATCCCCTGATACCGATTCAACCGGATCGCCGATCATCTGGTCCTGGTATCTGAACGAAATCAAAGGCACCCCAGCCACGCCCGCCCTACTTGGCGAGCCCAATACCGAAGCAGCGTTTATGCTGACCCACTGGGGATTGGAAAAACCAGCGATCATCGACAGCATCGAAGCCGGAGCACCAGTCGTCATAGTAGATACCAACAACCCTGCAGAATTGCTTGACGGTATCAATGATGCCGACATCCGCGCCATCATCGACCACCACGCGATGGTTGGGGGGCTGACCACCAAGGGCCCGATCGATATCACCATTCGCCCCGTGGCCTGCACCGCCACTATCCTGATTGATCTGATGGGCGAAGATGCGGCTAAAATGCCAGACGCTATAAAAGGGGCCGCACTGTCCTGTATCCTGTCTGACACGCTTGAATTCCGCAGCCCGACCACAACCGACCAGGATAAAGCGGTTGTTGCTCAACTGGCCGCTGATCTGAATGTCGACATCCCGTCCTACGCTGCCAAGATGTTTGCGGCCAAATCCGATGTGTCGGCATTTTCGGATGCCGAACTGCTGCGGATGGATTCCAAGGAATACGAAGTAGACGGAACAAAACTGCGCGTTTCGGTTCTTGAAACCACATCGCCAGCAACGGTGCTTAGCCGCAAAGACAGCCTTATTAAGACCATGACCACCGTCGCCTCTGAGGACGGTGTGGATCAGGTACTGCTTTTTGTCGTCGACATCCTGAACGAAGAGGCGACTCTTTTGGTGCCTAATGACCTGGTCAAAACTTTAGCGTCCAAATCTTTTGACGTTGATGCTACAGGCGACACCGTTGTGTTGCCCGGTGTTGTCAGCCGCAAAAAGCAGATCATGCCGGTTCTCAAGGTCTGAGACGCGCTAACACGTTCAGTAAGACAAAATCTCAGCACTCACTTTGGGCTGCGGTCGTGCAATTGGCTTGACCGCAGCCCACAAGATCATTCGCCCGGAGGAGTGTATCCGTCGGCGAAACTGGCAGCTTTTTGCGCGATGGCCACAAAATCCGCACTGGTCCAGGCCCGTACAGTTTCAATTTTCGAAATCGAACCTGAGGCTGCAACGGCCATGCCCAGCGCCACGGCATCACTGCCGTCCGCGGCTTCGGTCACCAATACAATATCACTTGGACCTGTTGTCATGTACAGCGCCACAAGTTTTGCATCCACTTTGGCCAGTAAAGCCCTAATCGCGTTTGCACGATCATCAGGATTTGTGATTATTCCTTGAACACCTGACTGCGAATATGATGCAGTAGTTATGAAAAGTGCCATTCTCTGTCTCCTGAATTGAAGTTAATTTGGAATTGGCAAAACAGCGCCGACTAATAAATACCCACCGGACACGATCAAAACGCCTCCGGTTAGACGAGAAAACAATCGGCCATTTGGCATTGTTTTTTCCGCCAGAACATAGATCGCCAGCCCGGCAATCCAATAGAGATTCATGATGCCACCCACGAACAACAGCGCCATCAGCGCCCAGCAACATCCCACGCAATAAAGCCCGTGACGCGCCCCGGTTCGCAACGCTCCGAACGCGCCTGGATACCGGTATTTCGCGAGGAAATATGCCGGGGAACGACAGTGGGTCAGACAGGCGTCTTTGAACGTGCTGAACTGGTAGACCCCTGCCCCGACCAATACGATCCCCGCAAACACCGACGAGTTGAGCATCATCATTGACCCGTTTGTCAGACCAGCAATATCTGCAACCCATTGCAATGCGGAGGCAATTACGCTGAAACCCGCCCAAGCCACAAGGTAGCCACCTAGAAACAGAAAACTGAACGAAACCGCGTGACCCCCGTCAGGCCCCATCCGTTTCAGCGCAGTGTAAAGCGATAGCATCGGTGCCGCGCTTGGGGTCATCATGGCAATCATCATGATCCACCACATCAAAAAGATCAGCAGTGCATAAGCCATGGACCAGTGAACAGCTTTGCCCATGCCGCGCGGAGCGTCAGCTGACTGCACCATGCGCGTCATGTCGATCGCTGACATGCCCATACCGACGCCCAAGACGGTATAGACAAGCGCCAGTACGACAACCAGAACGACAGCGCCCAGCACGATCAAATGATCGTGCCGAACGGCCCATTCAACCGGGCCAATTACCCGCGTTTGTCCGGTCTCAATCATTGGAAACAAGCCGCATCAGATGCGGACAACGCCCTGCCCTGTCAGGTGCAGGCTGGCAATATGCGCGTGTGTTCCACTGTTCTTATCCAATTGAATGGCACCGCCCACTGTCATTGGTTGCCCAGTTGCCATTTCAGCATCGCCAAATTCAAAGTCATGTGGCAACTTGATGCTGATACCGTGCAGATCGCCTGAAACAATGTTCGGAATGGGCACAGCCGACACCTCAAGGATGCCATCGACCGTCGCATTGCCGATTTGGTTTTCCCGATCAAAAATCAGCGAAATGGGCGCATAAAGCGTCTCGTGTTTGTTTGGGCTCATTGCGGAATAAACAAACCACATTGTCGCCATTTCTTCCGTATCTTCACCCGACAGAATGGCTTCGATCGCGGCGCGTTGATCAGCACTGGCCTCGGGGTCGATAATCAATTGCATCTGACCATTGCCTTCGTGAAGCGGTCCTGGCCATTTGTATACGCCAGCTGCTTTCAGGCCGTCCAGATTGACATCGCCATACTGCCCCTTGTCAATTCGGTACACCACGGCTGCCTCGCACACGCCATTAATCGGCAAATAGCCGAACTGACACGGACAGTCAAAATTGCAATTGGCGAGTTCTTCACCTTGAATACTCCAGTTTTTCATAATTTTTCCTCTCAAAAAAACCTGCGCAGCCTGAGACCGCGCACCTAAATTGGTTCAACCTGAAAAACTGCCTCGGACGTTTTGTGGTCATCGCTGAAATTTTGGAAATCGCTAAAAATATCAGTTTCGATAACACATAATTGCAAATTTTCAAATACACCTTTGAAACACGTCATATATCCTCTCGTCACCAAGCCATCAAAAAAGGCGACAAATTCCAGTCTGTTCAAGCGGTGTCTACTTGCGAGCCACCCGGGTCTTGTGGTTTGGATAGCCCTGTTGTTAATTGCCCCACGACAGACCAAGCCATAGTTCGAGGCCCACATGACCCAAATTATTTCTGCTCTTAGCGATGTATCCAACCGCTATCAGGCCCTGTTCGTTGACCTTTGGGGCTGCGTGCATGACGGCGTCAAGGCGCTGCCCGATGCAGTCGCGGCTTTGCAGGACTATCGCGCCGGTGGTGGCACCGTGGTTTTGGTGACCAACTCTCCCAAACCCCGTGCAAATATCGTTGAACAGCTCAAAAACAAATTTGGCGTGCCGGACGACGCCTGGGACACCATCGCCAGCTCTGGCGACAGTGCGCGATCTGCTATGTTTCGCGGTGCTGTAGGTCAAAAAGTCTGGTTCATGGGCGAGCCCGAGCGTGATGACCCGTTCTTTGAACCACTCAATGTGATCCACGATCCGGTCACCATCACCCGGGTGCCGTTGGAGCAGGCCGAAGGTATTGTCTGCTGTGGGCCGTTTGATGCGATGGCCGACCCGGATGTGAACCGGGCGCAGTTTCTATACGCCAAACAAAAGGGTCTGAAACTGCTTTGTGCCAATCCCGACATCGTGGTGGACCGAGGTGAGGTTCGTGAATGGTGCGCCGGAGCCTTGGCTCGGCTATATACTGAAATGGGTGGTGAGAGCATGTATTTCGGCAAGCCACACCCGCCGATCTATGATTTGGCGCGGCGTCGGCTGACCGAGCTGGACCATTATGTGCCCGACAATAACATTCTGGCCATTGGCGACGGGGTGCATACCGATATTGATGGCGCCATGGGCGAAGACATTGATTCCCTGTTTATTTCGGGCGGATTGGCCGCAGCCGAGACCAAAACCACCCAGCAGCCTGATCCGGATGCGCTAAACGCCTATCTGCAAAAGGAAATTTCCAGCCCCACTTTCACAATCGGGCAATTGCGTTAGCAAAATTAACACTTGATTTTCTGCAACTGCGAAGTAATTATATTTCACAAAGTCGGGACGCGGTGACGCATTGTTACCCTACCGTTCGAAAATCGAGGACGTTATGCTGGATAATCTACCGCGCGGAACCATCTGCATCGAAGACATCGAAATCGGAATGTCCCGGCATCTGCGCAAAGTGGTGACCGATCAGGACATTGAAATGTTCGCCGAGGTGTCCACCGACCGTAACCCTGTGCATCTGGATGATGACTATGCCCGCGACACGATATTTGAGGGCCGCATTGCGCATGGCATGCTGACCGCCGGGCTGATCTCGGCGGTGATTGGGGAACAGCTGCCCGGTCACGGTACGGTCTATATGGGGCAAACGTTGAAATTTCTTGCCCCTGTGCGCCCCGGTGACATGGTTTATGCCGAAGTCAAAGTCAGCGACATCGACATGTCCAAACGCCGGGTAAAACTTGACTGCCATTGCGCCGTAGACGGCAAGAAGGTGTTGATCGGCGAAGCCACGGTTCTGGCTCCTTCCCGAAAATTCGACTAATTGTCGGAAAACTTGTCTACTTAAAATGGTTATGATCTCGGCTATTTCTTGCCGAATTGGCACGGCTACACTTTATCCTGATTGCTCGCAGGGTTAGAAACGGGCTGCGGCTCTCGTGTGTTCAGGTCGCTTGTATTTTATATAAAGGAACTAAAAAATGTCTAAGCTGAAATTAACCGCGAGCCTAATTCTAGCGGCAACACTTGCCTCAACCGCCGCCACAGCAGCCGACACATTCAAAAAGTACGGCGAAATCGAAGGCTGGACCGTCTACGTCGACAACGAGAAACAGTCTTGCCTGATCGAATCTGTCGATGCGGCAGAGAACGTTGTGCAAATGGGGCTGACGACTGATCGCGGCGTTGCCTATGTCGGGGTATTCGTCAAAGGCGAAACCAAGATCAAAAAAGGCGCAAAAGAAGCGGTCGTGATCTCTCTGGACGGCAATCTTTATTTCGGTGAAGCAACCGGAATGCGTGGCAATATCACCAAAGGCTATTCAGGCGGCTAT
>PIVL01001142.1 GCA_003354145.1 Paracoccaceae bacterium | reverse complement strand
GAGTGTGATTTCAAAATGATCGATTTCAAAGGCTGCCATTATCCAAAATCAGTGGTGCTTTATGCGGTGACCTTCTATCTGCGCTACCCTGTATCCTATCGGGATCTGGAAGAGATTATGTTGGAACGGGGAGTGGATGTTGACCATGCCACACTGAACCGTTGGGTGATCAGGTTCTCACCCTTGCTGTCGGAACAGGCAAGATTGCACAAGCGTCCAGGTGGCTCCTCCTGGCGGATGGACGAAACTTATGTACGTGTCAAAGGCCAGTGGATGTATCTGTACCGGGCGGTCGATAAGTTCGGCAATAGCCTTGATTTCATGCTGTCCGAGCGGCGCGACAGCAAAGCAGCCAGACGATTCTTCAGGAAAGTTATCGATACAAACGGCGTGCCGGGTAAGGTCGTTATCGACAAAAGCGGTGCCAATCTGGCCGGGTTGCAATGGACCAACGTGATGCTGAAGTTCATGCGGAGCAATCATCTGATCCAGATTTTGCAGGTGAAATATCTCAACAATATCATCGA
>PIVL01001141.1 GCA_003354145.1 Paracoccaceae bacterium | reverse complement strand
CCGCGCCCACCTCGCCCGTTGCCGCGGCCGCCACGTCCGCGAGCAAGCTCGCCCCGGCAGCGGACCCCTCGCTCGGCACACTCCTCTCGGACAAGACGTCCATCTCGCCGGCTGCGGATTCCCCGCTCGGCTCCTTCCTCCTCTCCGGCGACACCACCGTGCCGGCCGTGCGCGCGCTCGACAGCAAGCTCGCCCCGGCTGCGGACTCCTCGCTCGGTCTCTCCTCCCTCGCCACGACCTCGAGGTCCGGCGCGCTTCTCTTGGGCAACAAGATGCCCACCGCGCCCGCCTCGTCCGTCGCCGCGCCCGCCGCGTCCGCGAGGTCCGGTGCAGCCGACTCCTCGCTCGGCCTCTCCCACGCCACGGCCTCGAGGTCCGGCGCGTTTCTCTTGGACAACAAGATGTCCACCGCGCCCACCTCGCCCGTTGCCGCGGCCGCCACGTCCGCGAGCAAGCTCGCCCCGGCAGCGGACCCCTCGCTCGGCACACTCCTCTCGGACAAGACGTCCATCTCGCCGGCTGCGGAT
>PIVL01000197.1 GCA_003354145.1 Paracoccaceae bacterium | reverse complement strand
AAGTTCTTATCGTGCTTATCGACAATCGCTGCAAAGCGTCGTGCAAACCGTTCATCTGCCTTGGCTTTGGCCTCAAGCACGTCGCGGGCAAATACCATATGCTCTTCGTGCGCCTCTAACATATCAGCCATTTTTTGGTTGGTTGCGGAACCAATCGAGGCCATCGCAGTCTGCGCCTCTTGATCAGTTTTGACACCAATTTCGTTAATCCTGTGCGCGACATCCTGTTGCTGCGCTGTTTTCAAAGATTTCGACAAAGCATCATACAGAACCACCCGCTGATTGGTGTCTGTCTGTAGTTTATTGATCAATACCATCTGCGTCGCCGCCTGATTTTGCAGAGAATCGACCCAGGTTTTACCCTTCTCAATATAGCGCTCAAGCGTTTGGGATTTGGCCAGTTTAACCTGTTCATCCTGTACCATCGCATTATAGCGCGTATTCAATTCCGCCAGTTCGGTTTCCAGCTTAGTGCGTTCTGCTGCGTCCTGTTCCACCGCAATCTTGTTTTCAAGAGTGATGATATCCGGGTCCAGCGCCAGAATATCACCCCGCAGGGCTTCCAACTCGCTCACGGTAAATTCCCGCTCGTCCAGCGTTTCAACAAGGTTCACTTCGACTTTGTTCTTTTGCTCATCCAACACAGAAAGCTGGCCATTCAACAATTTCACAATAACATCTGATTTGCTGATCAAATCCTGCAATTTCTCATCAATGTTGGTCGTACGCATTCGATCCTGCCGCATCGAATCTGACTTAGCCGAGCTGAAGATGCCAACAAAACTCTCCCAGCCGGATTTTGAGCGCATTTCGTCAAAGTCTTTGGAGAATGCGCTGGTCACATCGTCCAAACCCATAATCAGCTCGGCAATATTGGCGTTCATCACTTCGGTATGGGCATGAACATCTTCAAGTGTGGCGTTTTCAATGTCGATATCGGCGTTTTCTCCGGCGCTGATCTTGGCGCGTGCAGTTTCAATCCGCGACGTCAGCGCCTCGATATCCGATTGTGACTTCGCCACTTGCGCCTGCGACTCGCGTACCAACGCCTCAAAATTCGCCATTAATTCCTCCTGATTACAATCTGATGTGTTCGATATGGGTAATGTTACGCCCATTTACATCGGTTGCCGGTTGTATTTTGCGATAGTGTTGCAAAAGGGCACAGCAAAAGGAAGCGCTAAGAAATCAAGCGGAAGAAACAATTGCAAAAACAAATGCGCACGAGAAATCACCCCTACGCATCTGCCCGCATTCTTCTCGTCCCAAATACTCCTGCCAGCGGCATGGCCCAACGGGCCATTCACCCCACCACGTTGAAATCCGGCCCATAGGGATAGGCCGTAATGTCCTCATTCCCATCTTCGGTGATCACCAGAATATCATGTTCGCGATATCCTCCGGCGCCCGGTTGCCCCTGTGCAATGGTCAGCATCGGTTCCATCGAAATCACCATGCCCGGCTCTAAAACGGTATCTATATCTTCGCGCAGTTCCAGCCCGGCCTCACGCCCGTAATAGTGGCTGAGAAGACCGAACGAATGCCCATAGCCAAAGGTGCGGTATTGCAGCAAATCCCGTTCCTGCAAGAATTCGTTAATCTGCCGGGTCACACCCGCGCAGGTGGCACCGGGCACCAACAACGACATACCATATTCATGTGCCGCAACATTCGCCTGCCAAATCGCAAGCGACGCATCATCCACCCCGCCGACAAACATCGTGCGTTCCAACGCGGTGTAATAGCCAGAGATCATCGGGAAAGTGTTCAGCGACAAAATATCGCCCTGTTCCAGCTTTCGCCCAGTCACCGGATTATGTGCGCCATCGGTGTTCAGACCGGACTGGAACCAGACCCATGTGTCGCGATATTCAGCATCCGGAAAGACCCTTGCGATTTCTGTCTCCATCGCGTCGCGCCCAGCCATCGCGATGTCAATCTCGCGCGCCCCCACGCGCACGGCATCCCGAATGGCATAGCCCCCGATATCCGCCACCCGTGCGCCCTCGCGGATCAGTGCGATTTCGGCTTCGGATTTGTGCATACGCTGCAGCATTGTGGTCAGCGAGAGGTCGATTATCGTCAGGGGGCGTAAAAAATCCTCTAGCTTATCGCGCTGCACCAATGTCAGATGATCAGCCTCATAACCAATAATTGCGCCTGTCCCGGTAATAGATCGAATGGCGCGCCAGTAATTATCTCGCTGCCAGTCGGTATAAGTAATCGCCTCCCCATAGCTTCGCCGCCACGGCTGACCGGCATCAATCCCGGCACTGATGGTGACGCATTCAGTTTCCGTGACGACCAACGCATACGGCCGCCCAAACGAGCAATACAAAAAGCCCGAATAATAGGCGATGTTGTGCATAGACGTAAAAACAGCCGCCGCAGCCCCAGCAGCCTCCATCCGCTCACGTAATTGAGCAATTCTGTCTTCGTACTCGGCATCCTCAAAAGGCAAATGCGCCTTGGTGCCATTGTGAAAGCGATAAAATTCAGGACGGTTGGTCATGTCAGACCCTCCTTTACAGAAAGGCCCCGGCGTTCAGGACGTTGGATAGGAACATGTTTCCATGCGGCGACGCCATCGCCTTTGCCCAACCCTAGTTTGACCGGAATTTCCAGCCGATGCAAGTACGCGCATCCGTTCGTTTGGGCGTAGGGTGGGTAAAAACCCACGCCATTTCACGCGGTCAACACTTTGACCATTTCGCTGTTCGCATCACACATCGCGTCAATCACGGTAAAATGGTTCTCACCCGATGCAATGAATTGCCCGGCCTCCCAAGCATCGGCGAGCCACTGTGCCTGATCCAGAAAGGCCGGACGCTCATCTGATCCAACCCAAATTTTCACTTTGGCAGAATACCGATCCGTCATGAATATCGGGCTTTCAGCAATTGCTGCAGCCTCATCCATTCCAAAATCATCATTCATCGATGTCTTCAACATTTCGCGCAAATCCGACAATGGCGAGATTGGCACAACCGCCGTGATCCGATCGGCTACCGCTTGCGACACCAATTCCTTGTCCAACATCCGAGCTGACAAATGACCACCGGCAGAATGCCCTGTCACTGCTATCGGCCCCTTGGTCCGTGCCGCGACCACATCCAATGCCAAAGCAATCTGTCGAGTGATTTCGGCAATCGTTACATCCGGGCACAAATCATAGGACGGCATCGCCACCGCCCATCCCTGCGCAACCGCGCCTGCTGCAAGATGCGAAAAATATGAGCGGTCGAATTTCAGCCAATAACCGCCGTGGATAAAGAACACTGTTCCTTTCGGCGTCCCCTCAGGCAAAAACAGATCATATGCCAAACGCTCACCGTCGCCATAGGACAACCCCATCTGCGCCCGCCCCCCCAGATCGGCCACAAAGGCTGCACTTGCCGCAGCCAGCCGATCGGCAAAGCCATCAGAATCCTTTATATAGGCCGCGTTTGCGTATGCATCATCCAGTTCCATGCCATTCCCTTAAAAAATTTGACCCTAGACAAAGGGTACCCTAGCTGTTTCATCTCTGCGAGTGGAATTTAAGCGGAGATAATCCCATGCTTGATGCAACAACTGATCTGAAATCCTTATTGAAAGACCCCAGCCTGCTGGTTGCCAAGGCCTATATTGGCGGCAAATGGGTGGATGGCGATAATGGCACATTTGCTGTCACCAACCCAGCACGAGGTGATGTGATTGCCGAAGTCGCTGACCTTAGCCGCGAACAAGTCGCCGGTGCCATTGCGCAGGCCGAAGCCGCGCAAAAGGATTGGGCCAGGTTTACTGGCAAAGAACGGGCCGCAGTCATGCGCCGGTGGTTCGATCTGATGATGGAAAATGCTGACGATCTGGGCACCATCCTGACCGCTGAACAAGGCAAACCATTGGCCGAAGCCATCGGTGAAATCGGCTATGGCGCGTCCTTTGTCGAATTCTTTGGTGAAGAGGCAAAACGTGTCTACGGAGAAATGATTCCCGGCCACCAGCGCGACAAACGAATCATGGTGCTGAAGCAACCCATCGGAGTTGCTGCATCGATCACCCCTTGGAACTTCCCCAACGCAATGATCACCCGCAAGGCCGCGCCTGCGCTGGCCGTTGGCTGCGCGTTTGTTGCGCGCCCTGCGACCGAAACGCCGTTGTCGGCTTTGGTTCTAGGCGTATTGGCCGAACGTGCAGGCATTCCTGCAGGCGTATTCAATGTGGTTACGTCCTCGCTTAGCAGCGAAGTTGGCAAAGAGTTCTGCGAAAACCCCGCCGTGCGCAAGTTGACCTTTACCGGTTCAACCGATGTTGGTCGTATCCTTTTGAAACAGGCCGCCGATCAGGTGATGAAATGCAGTATGGAGCTGGGCGGAAATGCCCCGTTCATCGTGTTTGATGACGCTGATCTGGATGCCGCGGTCGAAGGCGCGATGATGTGCAAGTTCCGCAACAATGGCCAAACCTGCGTTTGTGCCAACCGGATTTATGTGCAGGCCGGAATTTATGACGCCTTTGCCGCCAAGCTGAAAGTCGCAGTCGAAGCATTGCAGGTCGGCGATGGCTTGAACGCAGGTATAACTACGGGGCCACTGATAAACGCCGAAGCTATCGATAAGGTGCTGGAGCATATGGACGACGTAACCGCCCACGGAGGCACTTTGTTGACTGGTGGCAAGCGCAGTAATCTGGGCGGCACATTTTTTGAACCGACCATTATGACTGGCGTCACGCAAGACATGAAAGTCGCCCAGGAGGAAACCTTTGGCCCCTTGGCACCGTTGTTCAAATTCGAAGATGTGGATGATGTGATTGCAATGGCCAATGACACGATTTTCGGACTGGCATCGTATTTTTACACTAACGATCTAAGCCGTGTTTATAAGGTCGCCGAGGCGCTGGAATACGGGATTGTTGGGGTAAACACCGGTATTATCTCGTCCGAATTGGGGCCGTTTGGAGGTGTCAAACAATCGGGTCTGGGCCGCGAAGGCAGCCATCACGGAATCGAAGATTATCTGGAAATGAAATACGTCTGCCTGTCGGTTTGATTGCTATTTGACAGCTCGGGTAGTCGGTTCTTTTTCGAAAGAAGGCGACTACCCGACACGCAAATTGGAAATAAATTCAATTCTTCACCAAGGATTGACCAACCCCGCGCGTCTAATGGAATGTGATGCGGGTGAATAGCTCTGATACTGATCTGGCCCTTGCAGCAGCAAGTGGCGATGCGGCAGCGTTTTCAACGCTGCTTGAGCACTGTTACGATTCCATGTTCGGCCTAAGCTTTCGCCTGACCGGAAGCCGCGTTGATGCCGAAGACCTGACACAGGATGTTTGCGCCGCATTACCTGCCAAACTCGCGCAGTTTGACGGCAAGGCACGCTTTACCACATGGCTTTACCGGGTCGTGGTCAACGCCGCCCACGATCGCCGCCGCCGCATCGCCACGCAATCGCGGGCCGCAACCGGGTGGGGCGACTGGGAAATCGCCCGCCGCGCCGAGAATAACGAAACCGCAGCGCAAGTGAATTGGTTAACGCAAGCCATGGGCACGTTACCCGACGATTTGCGGGATACGATTGCGCTGGTACTGGACGATGTGACTCACCGCGACGCTGCTACCATTCTGGGCGTCTCCGAAGGCACCATCAGCTGGCGCGTGTCCGAAGCAAAAAAGCACCTGCGCGCGCTGCGCCAAGACGAGGATCAGCTATGACAGACGATCTGGACGATCTCAAATCTGCCCTGCGCGCAGTCACGCCTGCGCCGGATGCCACCAAAAAGGCCGTGCATCTGGCGCTGGCCCGGAAAAATTTTGCCGATCACCAAGGATCGCGCGACGAGGCGCGTCTTATGTCTAATCGCCCCAACCGGGGCTTTTTGACAGGAGTGACCAAAATGCTGAACGCCTTAACCTCACGCGGCGGATTGGCCGCGACCACTGCCCTAGTTGCGGTTGCCTTTGTGGCCTTTGTGCCATTGGACGGCACCCGCTTCACCCCACCCTGGTCAGGAGCATCGCAAGATCAACGCGCTAGATTGGCTGCCGAACAAGACGACGCTGCTAAACGTACCACAGAGGCTGAATACATGGCAGAAGAAATGGCAGACTTTGCCGTTGCTCCGGTTGCGGAGGGAATGCAGAAATCTGCCCCTGCTGCGCGGATTTCTCCTCCACCGACACCTTCGGTTATTGGGCGGACTGCTGGGTTGATGGAACCGCCGGTCATGGAACTCCCGGACACCGAAGCCTATGCAAACGCTGATCAGAACCCTCTGCGCATCACAGCCGAAACCCCGGTTTCGACGTTTTCGATTGATGTCGATACTGCTTCCTACGCCATTGTGCGCAATTCGTTGATGAATGGACAGTTGCCACCCGTTGATGCGGTCCGCGTTGAAGAGATGGTGAACTACTTTCCGTACGCATACCCCACACCAACCGGAGATGTGCCGTTTCAGCCAACCGTGTCGGTCAGCCAAACCCCTTGGAACCCGGATACGCAACTGGTCCACATTGCCGTTCAGGGCGAAATGCCTGCACTGGATGCGCGGCCGCCTTTGAACCTTGTGTTCCTGATCGACACTTCCGGGTCGATGGATCAGCCCAACAAACTACCGCTTTTGAAACAGTCGTTCCGGCTGATGCTCAGCCAACTGCACCCCGATGATCAGGTCGCGATAGTGACCTATGCGGGCAGCGCCGGGCAGGTATTGGAACCAACGGCCGCGTCGGACCGGACAACGATACTGGCAGCTTTGGATCAACTTGGCGCCGGAGGCTCGACCGCTGGGCAGGCTGGGTTGCAACAGGCCTATGCAGTTGCCGCGGAAATGGCGGAAAGCGGCGATGTATCTCGGGTCATTCTGGCCACGGATGGGGATTTCAATGTCGGCCTCTCCGACCCTGACGCGCTTACCGATTACATTGCAGATCAGCGTGAAAGCGGCACCTATCTTAGCGTTCTCGGTTTTGGCCGTGGCAATCTGGATGATATCACAATGCAGGCGCTGGCACAGAACGGAAATGGTCAGGCGGCCTATATCGACACACTGTCCGAGGCCCAGAAGGTGCTTGTGGATCAGTTGACCGGGGCCTTGTTCCCAATCGCAGATGACGTGAAAATTCAGGTTGAATTCAACCCTGCTACTGTCGCCGAATACCGGCTGATCGGCTATGAAACCCGAGCACTTGAACGAACCGATTTCAACAACGACGCAGTGGATGCGGGTGATATTGGCGCAGGCATTGCAGTGACGGCAATGTATGAGATCACGCCGGTTGGATCGCCCGCACAGCTAAGTGACCCGTTGCGCTATCAAGTGGCAGAGTCCGAAAGCAGCAGTGATGAACTTGGGTTCCTGAGGCTGCGGTACAAGACGCCGGGTGCCAGCGAAAGCCAGTTGATCGAGACTCCAATTGTCACCGATTTGCCGGATCAGCCCGATACCGGGTTTGCCATGGCCATTGCCGGGTTCGGGCAGTTGCTGCGCGGCGATGACTACCTTGGCGACTGGGGCTATAGTGACGCCATTGCGCTAGCCAATTCCTCTAAAGGCGATGACCCTTACGGCTATCGTGCCGAGGCGATCCGGCTGATGCGACTGGCGCAAAGCCTGTCGGAATAGTTAAGCCTGACGCGCATAAAAAATCCCCGGCCGAGACGTCGGCCGGGGGCTTCTGAACTTATTGTGCGGGTCCAGAGAACCGAGGGAGGCAAAACTGAACCCCGCACAATTTTAGTTCACGGCTTTGGTGTCCACAACGTCCGTTTCAACAGCCGCTGATCCGGCAATCTGGATACGACGTGGTTTTAGCGCCTCGGGCACTTCGCGGTGCAGTTCAATATGCAGCATTCCGTCTGCATGGCTGGCACCAGTTACGACCATGTGCTCAGCAAGATGGAACCGGCGCTCGAATGCGCGGGTGGCGATGCCTCGGTGCAAATAGGTACCTTCAGCCTCGTCCGCTGCTTTGCGAGCGGTGACGACAAGCGAATTCTCTTTCACTTCAACCGAAAGATCGGCTTCGCTAAACCCAGCAACAGCGATCGAGATACGATACGCGTCAGCTGCAGTTTTTTCGATGTTATAAGGGGGGTATGTGGGTTGGCTGACTTCGTTGGACAGTACCCTGTCCATCAAATCGGCAATCTGGTCAAAACCAACAGTCGAGCGGTGCATCGGTGCAAAATCAAAACTACGCATGGTGTACATCCTCATCTTTGAGCGATTATCTATGTGCCTTCCAAACTGGACAGGCGGGTTAGTACCGGAGCCCAAAATTGGCACCCCGATATAGTTCAGATGGGGATGAATCTGGTGGAATTCAAGCCCGCCTAGGGCCGGATGAACTTGGCTCCAGTATCATGTCGCGCTTCGCCAATAATAATTCGGTTCACCCGAGGTGACGGGGATTGATAAAACCCTTTGCCTGCAGCCAATTCCGCGCGCAGTGTTTTCAGAGGTTGATACAATTCGGTTCCCAACGCGACCTGATCACCACGCACTTCGGCTTTGGCGGACACTACAGATACAATTCGCGGTTTGCCCTCAGCAAAGGTGAAAACCGGCGCACCGGAAGACCCGAAATCAACACTGCAGGACATTACCAAAACGCCTTCTTGCCGACCCAGTACCGCGCAGACCTCTTGCAGTGACGGCGCTTCTGACCGGTTTTGAGCATAGGAAACAATGCCAACCCGATCCCCTTTGGCCGGGCGCGCAGCGGTCTCAAATGGGACGACTGTGGTGTTGCGGATCGGGCTTTGCAATTCAATCAGGGCGACATCATTGCGGACCCGGCCCGAAGACACCTTTCCAGTATATACATAGTCAGGATGCACAACAGCTCGGCGCACAAAACGATAGGCCGACGCGCGTCCATTGCGCCATCCGGCCAAAAATTCGA
>PIVL01000507.1 GCA_003354145.1 Paracoccaceae bacterium | reverse complement strand
CCTTGACGATTTTTTTGAGTGTACTGTTGCATGGCTTAACCGCCTTGCCGTTGATCAAATACCTGAAAGGAGGCTGGTGACCTATTCACCAACATATGTTTGGCGATCTAGCGAGCAATTAGTTTAAACTTGTTGGCAATCGAATAGGCGCAGGAGTGCCGGGCCGCACACCGTTTGGCACGAGGTTGCGGTGACCGCCGTATACAACGGCTTCGACTACATCAAAGAGGTGCGAGAGGCCTTGGAAATGTGTGAAAGTCATGTACCTGGAGCAATCGCCCGGACTAGGCCTGCAGCCAGACCGTCAAGCGGATGATCGACGGCCGACACCTGTCCCTTACAAGGTGATCCAATCATCTGAACCATTGTTCGCTGTCAAGGGGATACCTGCCGTGTTTGCCGAAACTCCGATGGGCCAATTCCGTGATCCTTTGAAAAGGCGCGGGTGAAATGGGATACCGACGAATATCCCAGTTCGAGGCTCACCTGTTCGACACTAGCCTCAGCTCCCGACAAAAGTTCGCGGGCGCGCTTCATCCGACATCTTGTGACGAGATTCCGGAAGTTTAACCCATATTCGTCAAGGCGGCGCTGAACTGTGCGCGGCCCCAATGCTAATCTTGCCGATATACTATCCAGGCTGATCGAGCCCGTTGGTAACCCACTGCCCACCAGATTTGCCACAATATCAGGGAAGCCGATCGGCAAATCCTGCCCGAAGCGCCTCAGATCCGCAAAGCAGACCAGTTCACCCTGTTGGGTTTCCCTGTCATTGGTAGCCAAGTCTGCGAGGTCACGCTCAAGCACCAGCGCAATCCCTTTCTTGCGAAACTCAATCGGCGACGAGAAAGCTTCTTCAAAATCCTGCTCCCAGGGCCCTTTGGGGTAGCACGTCAAAACTCGACGTGGCTGCCAGAGATTGCCTGCAAAGGCTCGGATCACAGCTTGGATGATGCGGATCGTCATATCACCTGCGTGACGAAAACCGACCATATTCTGATAGATATTTTCGTACCCAACAATGAAATCGTTGCCGGATTCCTGCAGCGTCAATCGGCTGCCGTTCTCATAATGGGGCAACGCTTTCTGAAACCGCACAAGGGCCTGTCTCAGATTGGGCGCCTGCAATACGAAAGGTCCGATTATGGGGAAGCTGCTGATGTCCAGGTCCTGAGCCGAGTCCAGACCGAAAGATCGAATAGCGGATACGTCGGCGGCGTTGCGATAGAGCGCAATAAGGTCTCTCATCGGAATAAGCGCCTCGGGTGTGTCTAGCAATTCAAGCGGCAGGGATTGCCTGGCGAAGGCTTCGAACAGCCCTTCGTCTCCGGCGTACTGGACAATCAGCTCAGGAAGCCCATTGAGATCGCTTATTCGGCCAAAATTTACATCCATTATGACGATCTTTCACAAGACATTACGTATGGTAAGTTTTGTCAGGCTTACGTTGCAAGGGCAAATGCCCCGCGAGGTTTGAAAACCTCTGTAACCCACTCGCATCGAAAAGCTGATCAAAGCCGTGCGAATGCGTCTGAGATGCGCTCTGAATTTGGAAAACCTGCTTGTTCGGACCCCTGAGAGGAAATTTGTCGTGAAATGGTAACGACCCGCCAGTCGTGTACATTTATCTTCACAGCATTGATTTTGTGGGAAGCTTCGCCTGTCTTTTGGAGGGCGAGAAACGGCAGGCCGTAACGTATTCTATGACGTTCTGACCGATTGAGGAGACGACTTTATGCGCCGAGATTCAAAGCCGATCAGCATAGAGATACCGCCGGAAGTGCCGTTAGCGATGCAGAATTCGGCCTGCTTTTCGCCCACCCGGCCCGGCACGCTTGATCCAAGCGCGCCATCTGGTGACAAAGGATGAGGCTGGGTTGCACTCTGGCGCTCTTCTTAACGTCGGTGGGTGTTGGTACAGTGGCAACTGCCGACGAAGGCGGAGTTAGTTTTTGGCTGCCCGGGCAGTACGGCAGTTTTGCAGCTCTGGCTCCCGAGCCGGGCTGGTCGTTGCCGCTGCTGACCTACTACTATTCAGGGGACGCGTCGGCAGGTCAAGCCCTCGAAGCGGGTGGCACTGTGAGGTTTGGCGTCGACACTGACTTCTTCGGTCAGTTCGTTATCCCAACCTACACACCAGATGCAGAATTCCTTGGTGGTCGACCAAGCTT
>PIVL01000506.1 GCA_003354145.1 Paracoccaceae bacterium | reverse complement strand
AACCGACGGGCCGGTGCTGGGTGGTCTGTGGCATCTCGTCGAGTAAGTCCAGCTTACCATGGGAAGCGAGGGCGGGTACAAGTGTCTGTTGGCGAGGAATTTTGTTCAGACTTGGCGATGTTGCGCTTATTAATGGCGCGGTTGCACTGTGGCAGGGTCGGGAGAGGATAGCGGCACTGAACGCACGTGACCGGGGAATGCTGCCATCTGGTCAGCGAACCGGGCGAGGCGTTTGCTCATCGCAAGGACTTCAGTTCGGTGGAGGCCGCGATCGGTGAGATGTCGGCGGCGGCTCGGGATGGAGCCGCCGCCTGGTTGGCACGCGAATTGGGGTCGGCGTCTAGCTGACCATTTCGTAACCGTTCACGGCCTTTGGCCGTGAACGGTTCTTATTCTTATTCTTGTTCTTGATCCTACTCTTAATCTTAGTCCTTCACAGGCACGTTCTACCCCATAGGTGGTATTGCGCCATGGCGTCAAGTCGCGACAATGGTCTTCATGGACGCCAAAGACCGGAAGATCGAGCAACTGGAGCGATTGGTCGCCGAACAAGCGGCGAAGATCGAGAAGTTGGTGCAGCGAGTCGATCAGCTCGAACGCAAACTGGCCAAGGCTCGAAAAGACTCCTCCAATTCGTCGAAGCCACCGTCCAGCGATATTGTCAAGAAGCCGAAGGACCAAGGAGGCGGAAGACGAAAGGGCAAGCGAAAGCGAGGAGGGCAGAAAGGTCATCCGAAGCACGAGCGACCGCCCTTCTTGCCGGACGAACTCGACGGAGCGTGGGACTATACGCTCAGCAAGTGTCCCGACTGCGGTGGAAAGCTCGATCCGAGCGACAAGGCACCGAAGGTGGTCCAGCAGGTCGAAATCGTGGAGAAGCCGATTCGCATCGACGAACACCGCGGCCTTGCGTATTGGTGTTCGGTATGCCAGAAGATCCACTACGCTCCATTTCCGCCGGAAGTTGACAAGGGCCAGTTGCTCGGCCCCCGACTGACGATTCTGGTCGCTTACATGAAGGGCGTCTGCCATTGCTCTTTCTCGACCATCCGACGCTTCTTTCGCGACGTGCTGAAGATTCAGATCTCGCGAGGCCAACTGGCCAAAACGATTGCGAAGGTAACCGAGTCGATGAAGTTCGCTTACGCGGAACTTGTTGCGGCGTTGCCGTCGCAACCCTATGTTCGCAGTGACGAAACGGGTCACAAGGAAAACGGCAAGCGATTCTGGACATGGTGCTTCCGGACCGACCTCTTCACGCTCTTCTGGATCGACCGGTCGCGTGGCAGTCAGGTTCTGTACGAGGTGCTGGGTGCCGACTTCGACGGCGTGCTCGGCTGCGATTATTTCAGCGCCTATCGCAAATACATGGGTGAGCTGGATCTCCGCGTTCAGTTTTGCCTGGCCCACCTGATTCGTGACATGAAGTACCTGACGACCCTTTCGGACAAGCCAACTCAGGCCTACGGCAAACGCTTGCTCGACACGATCCGCGAAATGTTTCACACGCTTCATCGCCGTGACGAACTCACCGAGCGAACCGTCGAACGTCGTTTGGCTGCCGCCAGGGAAACGATTCTTGCCCAAGCGACGAAGCGGGTTCCAGCGTCGCGTGAGGCGCAGAATATGGCGAACCGATTTCGCAAGCACGGCGACGCGTTCTTCGAGTTCATCACCACACCGGGTA
The DNA here is from genome assembly GCA_003354145.1 of Paracoccaceae bacterium. Taxonomy (GTDB): domain Bacteria; phylum Pseudomonadota; class Alphaproteobacteria; order Rhodobacterales; family Rhodobacteraceae; genus NORP181. Next base: position 484 of record PIVL01000506.1, on the reverse strand, counting down.
TCGACCCGACCAATAATCTGGCCGAACAAGCGATTCGGTTTGTGGTTCTCGACCGAAAAGTCACGCAAGGCACACGGAGCGAAAAGGGCCGCGCCTGGAGTGAATGCATTTGGACGGCAATCGCGACCTGCGAACAAACCGGACGCGACCTGATGCAGTTTCTGCAAGAATCGCTCTTCGCTCATTGGCAAGGCCTCCCTCCTCCCTCTCTCCTGCCCGCCACGCATTGATCGCTTTCTCTCTCGCCACAGACGTCATTGCAACCGCTCAGTGAGGGCGCGACAATCGTCGTGAACGGGAACGTTTCCAGCATGTGCTCTGATCAGCGAGTAGAAGACACTCCCAACGAAGTGCTCGGCTCGCGGGACCTGCGAGACGACCGCCTTCCTGCCCCGAAGGGGCCTAAATATATCAGCCCGGGGCAGAGGCAACGCGAGTCTTGCGAGCTTTGCCGTCGCCCTGGGTACGCATCCCCAATGATTTC
>PIVL01000196.1 GCA_003354145.1 Paracoccaceae bacterium | reverse complement strand
CGTGAAAAGCCGACGACATCCACGGACATGATCGCCGCGAGTTGTCTGTGCGTATGGTGGGCGGACATATGATTTGCTCCTGTTCACTGGGCCGCTGCCAAATTGAGAGGCGGGGACGCGGACACCCGTTCCCAAGCGCGACGGATCGCATCTGTTGCGATACTTGCATCTTTCATCGTCGTTTCACCGGAAATAACAGATATCCGCATGACCCGTTCGCCGCGCCAGGCTGCACCGCTCACGAAAATTGTACCCTCTTGAACCAACAGGTCAATGACCGCAGTAGCAAATGCTTTGCGTTTGTCAGGTCCGTCTTGGTCTTCTCCGAAACGCAGGATGACCTGGTTAAGAACCACATCGTTCATCACCTGAATGCCGGGCGTCGCATCTGCGTCCTGCGCAATCTGGCGTGCCAATGCACAATGGCGGCTGACCATTTCAATGACACCACTTCGTCCTAGCGATTTGAGCGCCGCCCATGTTGGCAGTCCACGCGCCCGACGCGACAGTTCGGGCACCAGATAAGACGGGGCTCTGTCGCCCTGTTCCTGCAATGGTAAGTAGCTGGCCGAGATGGTCATGGCTTTTCGAAGTGCGTCAGCGTCGCGCACGATTGCATAGCCTGAATCAAACGGAACCTGCAGCCATTTGTGGCCGTCCACGACCCAGGAATCAGCCAGTTCAATTCCTTCGGTCAAAGAACGCAGATTCGGATCTGCCCGCGCCCAAAGTCCAAACGCCCCGTCCACATGCAGCCATGCACCGTTGTTCCGGGCAATGTCGGCCAATTTGGAAAACGGATCAAAAGCACCAGTATTAATCTGGCCGGCCTGCGCAATGATCAACTTTGGGCCGCAGCAGGAAGCGCATTGGCGCGACAAGTCACTCGCCGACATCTTCCCCTGCATGTCGGTTTCCACACGGATGATCCGCTGGTCTCCGAACCCCAGATAACGTAGTGCTGACAACACCGATGTGTGAACGTCATCACCAACGAATACGTGGATCTCAGGAGCCCCGAAAAGACCCTGCGCCTCACAATCCCACCCTTGTTGACGCAATAAAGCACCGCGTGCCGCAGCAAGTGCCGTAAAACTGCCGATTGTGGCACCGCTGACAAATCCAACGGCGGCCTCGCGCGGTAGGTCCAAAATATCCAGCAACCAACCCGCAGCGGTTTCTTCAACCACAGCGGCTGTTGGGGATGACGCATGCATGGCCGCGTTTTGCCCCCAAGCAGACGCCAGCCAGTCTGCCGCAACGCTAACCGCGGAAGACGCGCCCATCACCCACCCAAAAAACCTGGGGTGGGTAATCTGCATTAAGCCGGGTTCACCTATATCTGCCAGTTCATCAATCACCGCACAGTCGGGGCTGCCGGTTTCTGGCAGCGGAGCGGCGAATTGCGTCTGCATCTCACAATAACTTCGCTGTGATCTTACTTGACGGTTGGCGACACCTGACCTGTATACCGCCGCGCGGCGGTACGCTGTTTCGAAAACATCCATGGTATTTCCATTCAGCCCATTTGCGCATCAGGCGTAGAGAGCGAGATTGAAAGCTCTTCTTCGTCCATGTCCTCGGCAATGTTTTCAAACATCGGAGTCGACAGATACCGCTCGCCAGTGTCAGGCAAAATGCACAGGATGACCGATCCTTCGGGCGCCTTTTCAGCCACCAGCAGCGAGACGGCGAAGGTAGCACCGCCCGAAATTCCACAAAATATTCCTTCTTTCTGGGCAAGATCCTGAGCGCACTTAATACCTTCTGCCCCCGCGATTGGGATAAGCTCGTCATAAAACGCGCTATCAATCGCCTCTTGCAACACGGCCGGGATGAAATCAGGGGTCCAGCCTTGGATGGGATGTGGCTCAAACGCCGGATGACTGACGGCGGGCGCATCGTTGGTCTCGCGTTCTTGCGCATGTCCGCTGCCCAGAAGCTGTGCGTTGGCAGGTTCGGTCAGGATTATTTTTGTGTCAGGCCGTTCTTTGCGCAAAACCCGTGCAAGCCCGGTAACTGTGCCGCCAGTGCCATAGCCAGTGACTACATAATCCAACCGCGATCCGTCGAAGTCGGCCATAATTTCGCGGGCGGTTGTGGTCTCGTGAATGTCGGCGTTGGCTTCGGTCTCAAATTGCGCCGCCAGGAACCAGCCGTGCTTTTCAGCCAGTGCAGCTGCTTTCTTGTACATGCCAAAACCCTTTTCGGCGCGCGGTGTCAGCACCACCTTTGCACCCAGCATCCGCATCAGGCGTCGGCGTTCGATCGAGAAGCTGTCCGCCATAGTGACCACCAAAGGATAGCCTTTCTGGGCGCAGACCATCGCCAGGCCGATGCCGGTATTCCCGCTAGTGGCCTCGACCACGGTTTGGCCGGGCTTCAGCGCGCCAGACCGTTCTGCCGCTTCGATGATATTCACAGCCAAGCGATCCTTGACGGACCCTGCTGGATTGAAGGCTTCGGCCTTTACATAGATCGTCGCACCGCTTGCCGGGATATTGTTGACACGGATCACAGGCGTATCGCCGATGGTGTCCAACACACTGTCATATAGTTTGCCGCGTCCTGCGGTTGTTCGAATTTTGCTATCGTGTTTCACTTGTCTTCCCTCCTATTGAATCGTCACCGCGCGATCGCGGAATGAACAACTTATGACAGACCAAAGCAGACCGTACTTGAGGAAAACTTGAGTTTTTCTTGGTAGTTTCCTCAGGTTCACCTAATGATTGTCCATGCGTTACAGCTTTGACCCATTTATTTTGGACGTTGATCGTGGCCTTCTTCTGAACGAAGGTCAGGATGTTGCGGTCGAGCCGCGGCCGTTTGAGTTGTTGGCATTGCTGGTGACGAACCATGACAGGATGGTGACCAAGGACGAGATTGTCGAAAAGGTTTGGGATGGTCGGATTGTGTCCGACGCAGCAATTGCCACTGTGATAAAAACCGCGCGAAAGGTTTTGGGTGATGATGGTGTGGCCCAAAAATATATTCGCACCGTGCGGGGCCGGGGTGTGCGTTTCGTCGCTGCCGTTCGGCCAATTTCACCGGCTTTGGCCCAGCGTGCAGAAGCAAACGCCGCACCAACCGAAACCATACCGGGGTCCAAGCGGCCTTCGATTGCAATCCTGCCGTTTCGAATGGTTGGGTATTCCCAAGCCTATAGCGCCATCGCTGATGCGATTCCCGCCGAGCTGATTTCGTGCTTGTCACGCCTGCGCTGGCTAACTGTGGTGTCGCGTGGGTCCACCTTTCGCTTTCGGCAAGAAGATCCCGACCTGACGGCAATCCACGACGCACTTGGCGCCAACTACTGCCTCACCGGGTTGGTTGAAATTTTCGGGGCTGTGATTGCCATTTCGGTCGAACTGTCAGACACCCGCAGTCTGGCCGTGATCTGGAGCGAGCGGTTCTCGGGAACGGTTAGCGACGTCAATCAAACCCGAAATGATATTGTGACCCATGTGATCTCGGCGCTGGAATTGCACGTCCCGCTGAACGAGGCAAAACGTGCGCGTCTTCAACCACCCGAAAATCTGGGCGCGTGGAGCATTTATCACCTGGGCCTGCAGCACATGTACCGCTTTAACAGAGCGGACAACCAAATCGCGGCGGCGCATTTTGAACAGGCGACAACGCTGGAACCCGGCTTTGCGCGTGCCTATGCGGCGCGATCTTTTACGAGCTTTCAAACGGCTTTTCTCAAATATTCCGGTGACCCTGCAACAGAGGTGGACAACGCCCGCCGCCTTGCTGAAAAATGTGTCGAGTTGGATCCGGTAGACCCGTTTGGAAATTTCACCCTTGGACGGGCGCACTGGCTTAGGGGCGATCCAGAGGCTGGGTTGCCCTGGATCGACCGCTCGGTAGAGCTTAGCCCGAATTTCGCACAAGGGTTTTATGCGCATGGCTGGGCTGACGTGATGGCTGGTCGAGGCACCGAGGCGCTGCATCAGCTTGAAAAGGCTATTTCTCTTAGCCCGCTGGATCCGCTTCTATACGCCATGCAAAGCGCCCGTGGATTGGCCTATTTGCAACTGGGAGACTATGATAGTGCTGTGCTCTGGGCAGAAAAAGGCGCGCGCGCGCCGGGGGCCCATTTTCTGATCGGAGCGATTGCGTCAATGATCTGCCACCTCAAAGGGGACGGTGATAAGGCCAACTATTGGGCGAAATCAGTCAAGGCACGTCGACCTGACGCCTCGGTAGCAATGTTCTTTAATGCCTTTCCGTTCAAAGACATGGAAACGCAACGACTGATGACGTCGGCGTTGATTTCGGTGGGGCTGCAGAGCGACTGATTTTAGACTTCAGGAATTGACCAACACTGCCTGACCGCGCCGCCGAATCGCGCGTGAGTGTCAACGATTATCCAGCTCTGGGCAGGTCTAAAGCGAACGCCGAAAATCAAAAAATGCATAAAAAAATGCCAGGCCTCGCAAAAACTTCCAATAAACAAGTAATTTGTATGACCTAAATCAAAGTACACTTTGACAAGACACCTTAATTCTCTCTCAACTCTGAGATGGAAAGGTCTGTTTAGTTAATGCATCCCTGTTATTCGTCATTTTGTGAAATTGGCTCAAAAATCTTTCAAGGGCTTAGATTCTTTGCCTTTTTTATTGCCTTCCTCATTGGCGCAGCGTCACAAATGCAGGCAGAGACTCTGGCGAACTTCCTGCCAAAGCTGGACCCAGAACAATTTTATCCCGGTGCCCAGTCTTTTGGCCCGATTCGTGATGACATTCCGGTCGCGCCGATTTTTCTGGAAGGCGAAACCGTTGCCTGGGCATTTCTGACATCTGATTTCGTCGGTACTACGGGGTACTCGGGCAAACCAATTCATGTTGTTGCAGGTATTGATACTGACGCGGTGCTGACCGGGGCTGAACTGGTCAAACATTCCGAACCGATCGTGTTGGTTGGCATTCCCAATTCCAAAATGATTGCCCTGACCGAAGGGTACAAAGGTCTGGATCTCAAGGCCGAAGCTGCGTCGGGTGGCGATGCCCATGACCTTGATATTATTTCGGGTGCAACTGTTACCATCATGATCATTGACGATTCACTGGTCCGCGCTGGCATCAAAGTGGCGCGCGCGCTGGGGTTGGGCGGATTGGCTCCACGGGTTGATACAGGGCCAAGCCGTCTGGTTAATATGGACCTTGACGAGATCAAAGATTGGACGACGCTTTCAGGCGATGGATCAATCCGGCGTATGACGCTGGATGTTGGGCAGATCAACGCAGCGTTTGAGGCAACTGGTGACGCAAAGGCGATCGATCGCCCGGAACCGGGTGCTCCTGATGATACGTTTATTGACCTGGAAGTGGCGTTGGTTTCTGTGCCCTCAATCGGGCGCAGCCTTTTGGGTGACGCCGAATACCATAACCTGACGAAATGGCTGGGCGAGGGCGAACAGGCCATTCTGGTGATGGGGCGCGGAGATTATTCGTTCAAAGGATCTGGTTTTGTAAGGGGCGGAATTTTCGACCGCTTTCAGCTAATTCAGGGCGATAACTCTGTACGCTTTTTTGACAAACAGCAAAAGCGCCTGGGGGATCTTGCGCCAGCCGATGCACCAAGCTTTCCCGAGATGGATATATTTAAGATTCCCGCCGACGCCGAGTTTGATCCGGCCGAGCCGTTTCGTTTGCAGCTTTTGGTGCAGCGCGCCATTGGCGCGGTTCAAAAGGTGTTCCTGACTTTTGATCTTAGTTACCGGTTGCCGGAAAAGTATCTGGTGCCGGTCGCTGTTCCTGTGATTGTGGATGATAGCGCCGAAGAAGCCGCCGCCAAAGCGGCATTGTGGCAACGCATCTGGCGTAATCGGTCCGTCGAAATCGGGATACTGGCGGTTATGTTGCTGGTGCAAACCGGCGTGTTCTTTTTCCAAGTGCAGGCGACGGCAAATGCACGGGTGTTTTATTGGTTCCGGATTGGGTTCCTGACCTTCACGCTGGTGTTTATCGGCTGGTACGCCAACGCACAGCTGTCCGTGGTCAACCTGTTGGCGTTGGTTGGCAGCCTGCGCGGTGGTTCATTTTCATGGGACGCCTTTTTGATGGATCCGCTGGTGTTTATCCAGTGGTTTGCCATTGCTGCGGCGCTGTTGTTTTGGGGGCGTGGAGCCTATTGTGGCTGGCTGTGCCCGTTTGGCGCTCTTCAGGAGCTGACCAATCAGATTGCGCGCGCGCTGCGAATTCCGCAGTGGACCCTACCCTGGGGTCTGCACGAGCGGCTTTGGCCGGTGAAGTACATCATTTTCCTTGGATTGTTCGGCGTGTCGATGGTGTCGCTCCAGACGTCGGAAACCTTGGCCGAGATCGAGCCGTTTAAAACTGCGATCATTCTGAAATTCGTCCGAGACTGGCCGTTTGTGGTCTTTGCGCTGCTGCTGTTGCTGGCCGGGTTGTTCGTTGAACGGTTCTATTGCCGCTATATGTGCCCATTGGGCGCAGCCCTGGCAATCCCTGCGCGGATGCGGATGTTTGACTGGCTGAAACGCTATAAGGAATGCGGCAGCCCTTGTCAGACCTGTGCGATTGAATGCCCGGTACAGGCCATTCATCCAACGGGTGAAATCAATCCAAATGAATGCGTCAACTGTTTGCACTGTCAGGTGCTTTATCAGTCAGAAGACAAATGCCCAGTCATTATCCGTCAACTAAAACGGCGCGCAAAAGCACAGGCTTCGGCTGCATCGCTGGACCAAGCGCTATCGAACAACTCTGAAATTTCTAAACCCTGAAGGAGGGAAATTATGTCTGAACGTTTCAAAAATCTGGTTATGACCCGGCGTGGAATGCTGGGGGCTACAGCCACGGGTGCAGTGCTGGCAGGCACCGGCATCGGTAGCACGCTGATGAGCGCCAAAACCGCAGAGGCGGCTGGCAGTTCTGTCAATTTGGCCCCTGGTGAGCTTGACGATTATTATGGCTTCTGGTCGTCGGGACAATCCGGCGAGATGCGCATCATGGGTTTCCCATCCATGCGCGAACTGATGCGGGTGCCGGTGTTCAACCGCTGCTCGGCCACGGGTTGGGGGCAGACCAACGAGTCGCTGAAAGTCTTGACCGAAGGCCAATTGCCTGAAACCAACGAGTTTTTGGCCAAGCGAGGTCGCAAAACCTATGAGAACGGTGATTTGCACCATCCGCATATGTCGTTCACTGACGGCACCTACGACGGGCGCTATCTGTTTATGAATGACAAGGCCAATACCCGTGTGGCACGGGTGCGCTGCGACATCATGAAATGCGACAAGATGATCGAAATCCCCAACGCCGGGGACATTCACGGACTGCGCCCACAGAAATATCCACGCACCGGTTATGTCTTTGCCAATGGCGAGCACGAAATCCCACTGGTGAACGATGGTTCGATATTGGACAGCCCAGAAGAGTATGTAAACATCTTCACAGCGATTGACGGCGACACCATGGAGATTTCCTGGCAGGTGATCGTGTCTGGCAATCTCGATAACGTTGATGCCGATTATCAGGGTAAATATGCGTTTGCGACCAGCTACAACTCGGAAATGGGGGTGAACCTTGCACAGATGACAGAAGCCTTGATGGACCATGTGGTTGTCTTCAACATCGCGGAAATCGAAGCTGGCGTTGCTGCTGGTGACTATCAAGAGTTGCAAGGCGTCAAAGTGCTGGACGGTCGGAAGGGTAAGAACAAGAAATACACCCGCTATATTCCGGTCCCCAACAACCCGCATGGTGTCAACACGGCACCTGACAAAAAGCACGTTATGATCAACGGCAAACTGTCCCCGACAGTGACGATCATCGATGTGGACAAGGTGGCCCCGCTGTTTGATGCAGATGCTGATGAACGGTCCTGCATTGTCGGTGTACCAGAACTGGGTCTTGGTCCGCTTCACACTGCATTTGATGGCAAGGGCTACGCCTATACCACGTTGTTCCTGGATAGTCAGATTGTGAAATGGGACATCGACAAGGCCATTCGCGCCTATGCCGGAGAAGACGTTAATCCAATCCTCCACAAGACGGATGTGCAGTATCAGCCGGGTCACAACCACACGTCCATGGGTGAAACCCTTGAGGCGGATGGTAATTGGCTGGTTTCGCTGAATAAGTTCTCAAAGGATCGGTTTATCAATGTTGGGCCGCTGAAACCCGAGAATGAACAGCTTTTGGACATCACTGATCCGCTGATGCCAGTGGTGCATGATGGCCCGACATTTGCCGAGCCGCATGACTGTATTATCGTGCGTCGTGACATCGTGAATCCGGTCAACATCTATGAACGCGACGATCCAAAGTGGGCAGATGCAACGGCGCAGGCTGCGGCTGATGGCGTCGATCTGGATTGGGGTAATGACGAACTGATCCGCGATGGCAACAAGGTCCGGGTCTATATGTCATCGGTTGCACCGGAATTCTCAATGGAGAAATTCACCGTTAAACAGGGTGAAGAAGTGACTGTCTATATCACCAACATGGATGACGTGGAGGACGTGACCCATGGCTTCTGTCTGTCAAACTACGGTATTGCGATGGAAATCAGCCCACAGGAAACGTCTTCGGTGACCTTCACGGCTGATCGTCCCGGTGTGCATTGGTTCTATTGCCAGTGGTTCTGCCACGCGCTTCACATGGAAATGCGCGGCCGGATGCTGGTTGAGCCGGCTTAAGGTGTAAAATGATGCGATGGCTCTTGGTCTTGTTGGTAAGTCTTGCTTCGCCCGTTTGGGCGGAAGTCTGGGACGTGCCGAACCGGCCAGGGGCCATTGCTGAATATTTAAGCCGGGCGTTGGATGGCGATACACTTCGCCTGTCGCCCGGTGTTTATTCCGAAGTTCTGATACTTGACCGCCCAGTCGTGATTGATGGTGCGGGGCGCGCGACAATTGACGGGATGGGGCAGGGATCTGTGATCACTGTGAC
>PIVL01000505.1 GCA_003354145.1 Paracoccaceae bacterium | reverse complement strand
GCTGGGCATCATTGGTGCCTTGTTCACCGAAGAACAGGGCGGCTTTGGCGGCGCTGGGTTCGACATTTCAACAGTGTTTGAAGAACTGGGCCGCGCAGGCGTGGTTGAGCCGTTTCTGGACACTGGCATTCTGGGCGGCGGATTGATCGCGGCCCTTGGGAACGAGAAACAACAATCGCTGGTTGAGGATGTGATTGCGGGCACGTTGCATCTGGCGTTTGCTCATGGTGAACCGACAAGCCGCTATGATCTGAACCGGGTAGAGACCACCGCCAAACTTGACGGTGATGATATCGTTCTGAACGGGCGCAAAGCGGTTGTCGTGAACGCTGAGGCTGCTGGGTTTCTGTTGGTATCCGCTCGTGAATCCAGCGCAGTTGATGATGCGAACGGCATATCGCTGTTTCTGGTGCCTGCAGACGCATCTGGTCTGACCTTGCAGGGCTATCCATTGCTGAGCGGCGGACGCGCTGCCGAGGTGACGCTGGATGACGTGCGCCTGCCAGGTTCTGCCCGTTTGGGTGCAGCCGGGGGTGCGTTTGAGGCCATCGAAACGCAAATAGCGGCGGCCAATGTCGCTCTGACTGCCGAGGCGATGGGCGCGATGGAAACCGCCACCGAACTGACCCGAGAATATCTGATGACACGCAAACAGTTTGGTCGTCCAATTGGTACGTTTCAAGCCTTGGCACACCGGTTTTCGGATCTTTTGATCGAACTGGAACAGGCACGATCTGCTGTCATCAATGCGGCTGGCCATCTTGAAGGTGACGCGCGGATTCGTGATCTGAATATTGCCGCCACCCGCAACCTGATTGGCCGGGCCGGTCGACTGGTGGCGGAAGAGGCCATTCAGATGCACGGCGGAATCGCTATGACGCAGGAATATGAACTGGCCCATATCGCCAAGCGCATCGTCATGACGGACCACCGGTTCGGTGATACCGATTACCATCTGGAGCGGTTTATTGACCTTAGCGCCGCGTAAAGGACCTGAAGGTACAGGAAGCGGCGCACAAAACCTGATCGGCTATGACATTGATTTCAGTACCGGTCAGGCGCGCATCATTCTGGATATCGGGGCGCAGCACCTGAATCGTAATGGCAGCCTGCATGGTGGCATATTTGCGATGATGCTAGACGCTGCCGCAGGGTATGCGGCGTCTTTATCGATGTCAGACGCAGGCAACGCGCCGCTGGTTACGTTGTCGCTGACAACACAGTTTCTGGCACCAGGAGTTGGCGGGCAGGTGATTGCCACTGGTACGCATAAGGGCGGTGGTCGGTCGGTTATCTATGCGGATTCTGAATTGCGAGACGACGCCGGAACAATGCTTGCCACCGGAACAGGGGTTTTCAAAGCTATTCGCAAAAGGACAGAAGCATGACATTGGCACGCGTTGACGATCAAGGTGACCGGCTGGTTGTGGTGAACATGAATCCAACACGGCGTGGCGCGCTTTCACCTGATTTGTATGTCGCGATTGGGCAAGCGTTGGCTGGCGCTGCTGATCCACGTGTTCGGTCAGTTCTGCTGACCTCCGAAGGCGGGTTTTTCTGCGCTGGAGGAGATCTGAATGTGCTAATCGAGCGGCGTAAACTGACTGAAGATCAGCGCCGCGACAAAGTGGATGAATTGCACGATCTGGTCCGCGCGATCCGCACCTGTCCGGTTCCGGTGATTGCCGCTGTTGAAGGTGGTGCTGCTGGGGCCGGGGCATCATTGGCGCTGGCCTGCGATCTGATTGTGGCCTCTGAAGGTGCGAAATTCACCGCTGCGTATGTCAAAGCCGGTTTGGTGCCAGATGCGGGTCTGACATCATCCCTCGCACGGATGTTGCCGCGCCCTCTGGTCATGGAGATGTGCCTGTTGGCGCTGCCAGTGACCGCAGAACAAATGCTCGCTTTAGGGGCTGTGAATGTCGTTGTGCCCGCCGATCAAGTCAAAGCGACTGCGCAAACCTTGGCTGACGCCGTGGCCCAAGGCCCACGCGAGAGCCAAGGCGCCATTCGCCGCTTGGTATCGGATGCCTACGAAGCGACTGAGGCGGCGCAACTGGATGTTGAACGCAACGCAATGGCGCGTGCCGCTGGCGGAGACGAGGCGGCAGAGGGCATCGCGGCCTTTCTAGAAAAACGCAAACCCCGATTTAGCGATCCGGGTTGAACAAGGACGA
>PIVL01001140.1 GCA_003354145.1 Paracoccaceae bacterium | reverse complement strand
TTCCCCATATCTCTGTATGGGGTTCTAATTCCCCATATCTCTGTATGGGGTTCTAATTTTTACTGCGCAGTGCATCCCGCTCCTCCTCCTTCTCCTCCTTCTCCTTCCTCCTCGTCCTCCTGCCCTCTCTCCTTACTAATTCACTCTCACTCACTCTCACTACTCTCACTACTCTCACTCACTCTCACTCACTCTCATTCACTCTCACTCTCTCTTACTCTTACTCGTTCACTGTCACTAACTCTCGCTGCCTCACTCATTCACACTCACTCACTCTCACTCATATTCACTCGCTCTCACTCTTACACACTCATTCACTCACTCACTCACTCTCACTCTCACTCTCACTCTCACTCTCACTCTCACTCTCACTCACTCTCACTCTCACGCTCACTCTCAACAAGTAGTAGTTCCCCATATCTCTGTATGGGGTTCTAATTCCCCATATCTCTGTATGGGGTTCTAATTTTTACTGCGCAGTGCATCCCGCTCCTCCTCCTTCTCCTCCTTCTCCTTCCTCCTCGTCCTC
>PIVL01000504.1 GCA_003354145.1 Paracoccaceae bacterium | reverse complement strand
TCATCCGAGGTCATTTGCTGGCGGTCCTCAGGAACAGCGCTGGTGCTGTTCTTGAGGTCAACAAACAATTCAGACGTCATCATCATGCCGTCGGTATCGTCCAACATCCCCAATGGTATGCCGGTTTTGCCTACGTATGGCCCGGCCGTCAGTCTCCAGAAAACCGCCGACCCGCAAACCTTGCAATTGCCTCGCTCTGCAAAGTGCGAACTGGTGAACACTGAAATGTTGTCTTCGCCGGTGAACGTCAGTTTGGCAGTTTCAACCTGCACACCGTCAAACGGCCCACCGACCCAGCGCTGACACATCTTGCAATGACAGCGGGAAAAATTGCCCGCCATGTCAGTCGCGACAAAACTGACTGCGCCGCACATGCAGTGCCCGGTTTTTTCCTCCATGATATGTCCCTTCCTGTTTGCTGTTACCCAGATGGGTCAGAGTGATTGACTTATGAGCGTTGCCGTCATGACGTTGCGAAATACAACAATTCCGTTTCAGGCTTTGCTCTGCAGTTTATTCTGCGGCGATTTTACTGACTGACTTAAACTGCTCAACAATCGCCTCGGCGCAGTCGCGTCCGTCCTTGATGGCCCAGACAACCAACGACGCACCACGTACGATATCACCAACCGCATACACACCCGGCATAGCCGTTGCACCGCTGGTGAATTCCGCCTTGATTGTACCCCAGCGGGTTACTGGCAGATCGGGTTGATCCCACAGGGTTGGCAAATCCTCAGGCTCAAAGCCCAGCGCCTTGATGACCAAATCCGCTTCCTCGACATAATCTTCGCCTTCGATCACTTCGGGTGCCTGACGGCCAGATACGTCAGGTGCCCCAAGGCGCATTTTTTGCACCATGACACCCGTCACGTCATCGCTTCCGACAAAACCCTTGGGAGCACGAAGCCATTTAAAAACGACGCCTTCTTCTTCGGCATTCTGAACTTCACGCAAGGACCCCGGCATATTCGCCCGGTCGCGCCGATACAGACATTTGACTGATGTTGCCCCCTGACGAATTGAAGTGCGCACACAATCCATAGCAGTATCGCCACCACCGATAACCACCACACTTTTACCTTTGGCGTTTAACTGACCAGAATCGTACGCAGGAACATCATCACCAAAGCTTTTGCGATTCGAGGCGGTCAGAAAATCAATTGCCTTTTCTATACCTTTTGCGCCGCTTCCGGGCATCGACAGGTCTCGTGACTTGTACACACCCGTAGCAATGATGACCGCGTCATGTCTGGCCCGCAGTTCGTCAAATGAAACATCCTGACCGACGGAGCAGTTAAGAACAAACGTTACACCGCCCTGAGCAAGTTGGTCATTGCGCCGCATCACCACGTCTTTTTCCAACTTGAAGCTGGGAATGCCATAGATCAGCAACCCACCCGCGCGGTCATAGCTGTCATAGATGGTCACTTGCACTCCGGCGCGTCGCAATACGTCTGCTGCGGCAAGGCCACCGGGGCCAGCGCCAATAATGCCAACGCTTTCTGCGCGCTCCTGTGCTGGCACAATCGGTTTAACCCAACCATTTTCCCACGCGGTATCCGTGATGTATTTCTCAACTGAACCAATCGTCACAGTCCCATGGCCCGAAGATTCGATAACACAGTTACCTTCGCACAAACGGTCCTGTGGACAGATGCGCCCACAAATCTCGGGAAATGTATTGGTCGACTGGCTGACTTCGTAAGCTTCTTGCAACCGCCCTTCGGCTGTCAGGTACAACCAGTCAGGGATGTTGTTGTGTAACGGACAATGAGTTTGACAATACGGCACGCCGCACTGGCTGCACCTGCTGGCCTGTTCGCGCGCCTTAGTAGCGGCAAATTCTGCATATATTTCGTCAAAATCCGTACTGCGTTCATCCGCATCACGCTTTGTCGGCATGTCGCGGTCAATCTTAACAAATTTCAACATCGGTTGCCTGGCCACTGGTCAAACTCCATGGTTACTTGGTCGAGCCTGTTTAGGGGATCGCGAAGGGGATTAAAAGTCAGCACCAGTGACCCTTATGCGAGCCAATCCATACGAGTGCAAAAGGTTTTGCCGGAATGCAGTATATTTAGGTCACATATCGGACCTAAAATAGCGCTTTCCTTTTGAAACAAGGAACTTATACCCAAGCTGATCACTACACCAACAACAAGAAACCCAGTAATG
>PIVL01001139.1 GCA_003354145.1 Paracoccaceae bacterium | reverse complement strand
CACGAAGCCGAGTTTGCCGGCGTCCTGATTGCCAATGGTACTTTGGCAGAACCAAACATGCCGACCTTTAAAGGCGATTTCGCGGGTGAGTTGATCCATTCATCGCAATACCGCTATCCTACGCAGTTCGCAGGCAAACGAGTGCTGATTGTGGGCGCGGGAAACTCTGGTTGCGATATTGCGGTGGACGTGATCCATCATGGTTTAAGCTGTGATCTTTCCATGCGGCGCGGATACTATTTTGTGCCAAAATATGTATTTGGCATGCCGGCAGACACGATCGGCGGTAAGATCAAACTACCGATGTGGTTAAAGCGCAAAGTGGACGGTACGATTTTGCGCTGGTTCGTTGGCAAGCCCGAGAAATATGGATTTCCAGTCCCGGATTACGCGCTTTATGAATCCCATCCGATCGTGAATTCGCTGATCCTGTTTCATGCGGGCCACGGAGACCTGAAGGTGCGCCCGGATATTGACCGTTTTGAGGGCAACACGGTCTGGTTCAAGGACGGTAGCCACGCGGATTACG
>PIVL01000195.1 GCA_003354145.1 Paracoccaceae bacterium | reverse complement strand
GCCTTTGTGCTGGCCGTGCCGCTTTTTGCCATCGCGACCGAGTTTATGTCTGTTGTGACTGGCGATGACCGGTTCGACAACATGGCGCGGGAATTCATGAAAATCACCATGGCAGCCTATTCGCTGACTGCACTTGTGGGCGGCGGGCTGTTGCTGACTCTGTTGGTGTTTTACCCACACCTGATGGGCTATCTGGTCAAAGTGTTCCGTGGGCAGATGTTGATTTATGCTGCGCTGTTTGGTCTGGAATCGATAACCTTATATGTCTACTTTTATTCCTGGGACGCCCTGAGGCGCGGTAATCGCAAATATTACCATATGTCGATCGGCCTTTTGCTGAACACCGTCGGCCTGACATTGATGTTCGTGGCCAACGCCTGGGTCAGCTTCATGATGTCACCGGCAGGGATCGCGCCGGACGGGGCCATAACCGGCACTGTCTGGGAAGCAACGCGCAACCCGCTTTGGAATCCTCTGAACCTGCACCGTTTTCTGGCCAACATCGCCTATGGAGGAGCGATCGTCGGAGGCTATGCGGCCTATATGTTCCTGGCCGAAAAAGATCCTGTCCAAAAGGCACACTATGACTGGATGGGCTATACGTCGAACTTCATTGCCATTCTCGGGTTTCTGCCGCTGCCGTTTGCCGGCTATTGGCTAATGGCCGAGATCTACGCCTATAGCCAGCAGATGGGCATCACCGCGATGGGCGGTATCCTGGCCTGGCTGTTCATAATTCAGGCGGTGCTGATCGGGACGATCATGCTGGCTGCGAATTACTACCTGTGGTCCGGATTGATGCGCACGGATCGAGGAGCGAGCTACGCGAAATACGTCAAATACATTGCCGTGGTGATCGTTGGCGGTTTTCTGGTCTGGGTGACTCCGCACACTCTTATTCTGACGACGTCGGAAATCCAGAATCTAGGCGGCACGCATCACAAAATCCTCGGGCCGCTGGGCATCATGCCGGCCAAGAATACCGCCGTGAACTTGATGCTGGTCTTTACCTTCCTGTCATTCCAGATGTTTTACCGTTCGTCCCGAGTGCCGGTCGTACCATGGGCAAAATCCGCCAATATGGTGGTTGTGGCGCTGTATGTGGTTGGAATTGCCAATATCGTTGGTGCCGGGATATACGGCTACATCACTCCTACTGTCTACAAAGTCGGTGCCTCGGTACCGCAGGTTGTCACCACGCTGAGCATTATCATCGGGGCCGTGATCATCGATGTGTTCATGCTGCGCGGTGCGAAATCGGAAAAGGTTCATTGGGGTCGCATGACCGAACGCTCGCAATACGCGTTGTTCGTTCTGCCGGTGGCATTTACATGGCTGATGGGGTTGATGGGCTATATCCGGTCATCCTTGCGGACAAACTGGCATGTCTACACGGTGATGAAGGATAATTCGCCGGAAAACTACATTCCGACGTTGGGTGATGCGGGCAATACCATCACAGGTATCACGCTGGCCTTTATGGCGGTCATGGTGTTTGTGTTCTGGCTGTCACGCCTTGGGCAAACCAAGCAAAAGGGTGCGGAGGCGTTGTCATGACGTTCCTGCGTGTTATCGGCTTCAGCCTTGCCCTGTTGGGTTTTTATGCACTGTTCGCCCATACCCTGCCGCAGGTCGAACCGGACCTTTCTGAACCCGAAGTCGTGTCAACTGATGGTCTTGATATGGAAGGTATGATTGCCCTTGGCGAAGGTCTGTTTTCCGGCAAGGGCACCTGCACGCTGTGCCACAACGGCATGGGACGTGCACCTGACACTTTGGAAATGGACCTCGCAGTTACCTTTCCTGAACGCCTGAGTGATCCGGCCTATTCGGGGGTCGCCGCTGGGAAAGAGGGGCCAGAGGCGGTCGATGCCTATTTGCGCGAATCCATGCTGGACCCGTCGGCCTATGTCGTCGCGGGATTTGGCAAGAAGGGAACCAACGATGCGGAAAGCCCGATGCCGGTGGTCAATGCTGCGCCGATTGAACTTAGCGCTGTCGAGATAAACGCAACGATTGCCTTTCTGCAGGATCGCGCCGGGATGACGCCCACGGTGCCGTTGCCCAGTGCCGAGGACACACCAGTGGACAAGGAACCGATCAGCGCCGAAGGCATGGTTGAAGCCCCGGTAACAGACTTGATGGAGGCTCTTGATAACTTTGCCTGCGCCGCCTGCCATGACCTGAACGAAAGCGGAGCAGATCTTGGTCCTGCACTGGGCGGTATCGCCGACCGCATGAGTCGCACCGAGTTGATGGGTGCTATTCTTGATCCGAATGCTGAGATCGCCGAAGGCTATGAAGAAGGGCTGATGCCGGACACATTAGCCGAGGATATGCATTCAAGTGAATTGCTGTTGATTGTTGACTATCTGCTGACATTGCCCGCACCGGACCCATCCGCAGTACCGGATGAAGATGATGGCCCAATTACCGACGCCATTGGTGTAATCGACGAATATGCCTGCGCCGGGTGCCATGATCTTGAAGGCAGCGAAGCGGATCTGGGGCCAAAGCTGAACGGCATTGGCGTACGCATGAATCGCGAGCAATTGACCGTAGCAATTGTCGATCCCAACGCAGAAATTACCGAAGGGTACGAGCCCGACATGATGCCCGATTACTTTGGCGACGACATGACCGAGGGCGAGATGACGCTGATCCTCGACTACCTGATTAAACTGCCGGAATAGGAAGAGAACATGGGCTTCCTGAAACATCCTCTGACATTGGCACTGCTGGTTTTGGGAGGTCTGTATGCGCTGTTTGCCTATGTGCTGAACCCGCCTTTACCCGCATCGCTGCTGATCCAATACATGATCATCTGCACCATCGGCGTGCTGCTGGTTGTGACGTTTGACAATAAAACTGCCAATCAGTTTTTCACGCCGCTGGTGTCTCTGTTCGGCTCGCCAGATCGCAAACTGCTGCGTTTGGGTGCCTTTGTGGCTGTCGTGGGCGGTGTCGGCGCGCTGACCTATGACACAGTGAAACCGTCGATTGTTTCGCCAGTCGAACTGCGCACTGTTCATCCTGCGCCGCCCTCCAGCCTTAAGGCTTATGGTAACACCTACAATCTGCTGACACTGCAAAACCCTTATCGCAGCGAATTTGACGAAACGTCTGACGAATATCAGGAAATCGTCGTCGAAGGGGCAGGACTTTATTACGAGAACTGCATGTATTGCCATGGCGATATGCTGGACGGTGCCGGGCATTTCGCCAGCGCCTTTACTCCGCGCCCGATCAACTTTCAGGACGTTGGCACCATTGCCCAGCTGCAAGAGGCGTTCTTGTTCTGGCGCATCACCAAGGGGGGGCCGGGATTACCGGTGGAAGGCACTCCCTGGGCCTCGGCGATGCCGGTTTGGGAAGATATGCTTGAGGAAGATGAGGTCTGGAAGATCATCTCGTTCCTTTATGATTACACCGGGTTTGAACCACGCTCCTGGGAGCTTGAAACAAGCTCAGGCCAAGTGACGAGCGAAGCTGATGTTACGGGTGCAAATCTGGACGAAGAGGCCGTTGACGCGATTTATTTGAAACGCTGCTCGCAATGCCACGGTGAAGAAGGCGATGGGTTCGGTGTAGCGGCGGAACGCATGTTCCCGACACCACGTGATTTCACGCTAGGGCTGTTCAAGTACAAGACAACTGATTCAGACAGCGAATTCCCGACCGATGCAGATATGCGTGAAACGATTCGCGAAGGCCTGCCGGGAACAGCAATGCCGGGCTGGAAAACCATTCTCACCGATGTCGAAATTGATGCGTTGATCTACAAAATCAAAGTCTTTGGGTATTGGGAGGAAGAAGAACCCGAAGATCTGACACCAATTGAATTGGGAAATTCGCCCGAGGTCACTGACGCTTTGCTGGCCAATGGCCGCACGCAGTTCGAGAAGGCCTGCCGGGAATGTCACGGCAACGAAGGGCGCGGCAACATCACGTCGGGCAAACGACTGGCCGATGACTGGGAGAACCGCATCTGGCCACGCAATCTGACCCAGCCCGAGACATGGCGCTGGACCCGTGACGCTGAGGATGTGTTCCAGCGTCTGTCGGCTGGTATTCCCAGTACGCCGATGCCGGAACACTCGACTAACATGAGTATCGAGGACCGTTGGGCCGTGGCGCAATATGTTATGACTCTGCGCGATAACGCGACACCGCTGAGCAAAGGCGACAATGTAATCCGAGCGGTTCGCGTTGACAGCGCGTTGCCAACCAATGGAGATGATTCCGCCTGGGACCTGGCCCCACCGATGACTTTCCGGCTTAGCCCGAACATCATCAAGGAACCGCGGCTGTTTTCGTCTCTGAACGAGATGGTGACAGTGCGGGCCTTGTATAACTCTGACGATATTGCGATTCGGGTCGATTTGGATGACCGTACTTATTCGGTGCCGGGCTCTGAGCTTGAGCAGCAATATATGCTTGATGACATCACTGCGACTCGTGATGCGATTGCTATTCAGATACCAGCAAAATTGTCAGGAACAGCAGAGAAACCCTATTTCCGCCAGGGCGACAGCCGTAATCCGGTAAATATGTGGTACTGGGCTGCCCCCTCGGAAAACCCGGACCTGCCTGAAACCGTCGAAATCCGCGACGCCAGAGGGCGGGACAAAGCACCAAAACCGCGCAAAGATAGCAGCGATCTTGGGGCACAGGCTGCGTGGAAAGATGGCCGCTGGCAGGTGGTGTTCACCCGCGCGCTGGACACCAAAGCCCCGCAGGATTTGCAATTCAGCGAAGGTGTTTACACGCCGATAGCATTTGCCAACTGGGATGGTCTAAACGGTGAAGAAGGTCTGCGTCAGAGCTTTACGTCCTGGTACTGGATTTTGCTGGAGCCGGTGGACAATCCGAACCGGACCATTGGGTTGGCAGTTCTGGCTGCGGTGTTGGCCGGACTGGTCTTTATCATGGTCGCCATACGGGCGCGCCGACGTTTCACCGCCTGATGCAAATATAAAACTTTGTAAAATTCCCAAAACTTGATGCTCGTCAATGAAGTTGAGCGCCCCCAAAGGCGACTTTCTCTGCAGGACATATATCCGTTTCGCGATTTCCGACTCGGATTCAATTTTGCAAGAAGGGGAAATCAATGACGAATTCTCGATTCAAAAGTGGCCCAATGCTGACATTGGGGGCATCGCTTTTGGGTGCAACCCTGTTGGCTGGAACCGCATTTGCGGACCCGGCTCCGCTGGGACCGATTGAGGCACCAGAGGTGAACGAGGCACGGGCGTTGCTGGGTCAGCGTCTGTTCTTTGACGCACGGCTTTCAGGCGACGCGGCGCTTTCCTGCGCGAGTTGCCATCAACCAGAGAACGGATTTTCGGACGGTCTTGCACTTTCAAAGGCTTATCCAGGTTCAAAGGGCTTTCGCAACACGCCGACGCTGATCAACTCGGCAGTGGCGGCCAACTGGATGCATGACGGACGGTTGGGCACCAACCTGAACGACGTGACCCGCGAAATGCTGACCGAAGATTACCTGATGAATATGGACATGCGCCTGATGCAGGAACGCGTCAAGCAGGACCCTGTTTATGTCGAGATGTTTGAGGTGGCCGGTTATGGCGAGCCGTCCAACGGTTCGATCCGCAAGGCGATACCGGAATATCTGGCAACGCTGATTTCACACGGCTCGCCGTTTGACGAAGGCACCATGTCAGACGCGGCAATGCGCGGTCAGGAATTGTTTGAGGGCAAAGCCGGCTGCATCAGCTGTCACGATGGACCGCGGCTAACCGACGATCAGGCGTACAACATCGGCGTTCCTGAGAATCCAGAAATCTGGGCTGATCCGATGCGTCACATGACCTACACAGCATTCGCGCAGTTCATGGGGATCGAGAACTACATGAATATCCGCCGAGACGTGGGTGCGCAGATTATCCGTCACCCTGCCGATGGCTCAGACGTCGGAACCTTCAACACGCCGACCCTGCGAGAGCTGACACATACTGCGCCTTACATGCACAATGGCACGTTTGATTCGCTGTTCGAAGTGGTGGCTTTCTACAACGCGGGTGGTGGCCAGGACGCCAACAAGGACGAGCGTATCAAACCGCTGGGCCTAACCTTTGCTGAGCAAAAAGACATCGTGGCTTTTCTTGAGTCACTGTCCGGCGAGCCGCTGACTGGTCCTGAATATGTCTGGCCAGAGCCGATTTCAACCAACTATCCCGCCATCGAAAACTGGCGCGAAGTTCAGAACTAGGACGGGAGAGGAAGAATGAAAACAATGAAGAGAAAGCTTTTCCTGTTGGCCGGTGTTGCTGCAATTGCAACGACGGCTGCAATGGCCAATGCGCAGGAATTCCCACCGCTGGCACCTTTGGGCGACCCACCCATCCCGCTGGACAACAAGATGTCTGACGCCAAAGTGGAACTGGGCAAGATCCTGTTCTGGGATCCGCGAATTGGTGGCGATGCTTCCACCGCCTGTGTCACTTGCCACGAACCCGATCAGGGTTGGGCCTTTGGTGACAGCCTGTCACGCGGTTATCCGGGCACGGTTCACTGGCGCAACAGCCAATCGGTGATCAACTCGGCCTATCTGGGTCAGTTGTTCTGGGCTGGTTCTGCCAAATCGCTTGAAAAGCAGGCCCCATCCGCTGCCAAAGGTGCGGTTGCTGGTAATGGTGAAAACGACGTGATGGAAACCCGCATGGCGTTCATCCCGGAATATGTCGAACGCTTCAACGATGTGTTTGGCACCCAATGGCCATTGATTGGCGACGCGTGGAATGCCATCGCCGCGTTTGAGCGCACGTTGATTGTAAATGACACGCCGGTCGATCTGTATCTGGCGGGTGATGAAACTGCGCTGAGCGAAGAACAGGTTTCCGGAATGGAGCTGTTCAACGGAAAAGCGGGCTGTATCCAGTGTCACAACGGTGCTCAGGCCACAGACGAGAATTACTATAATCTCGGCGTGCCCCCAGCAGAGCGTTGGGAAGAAGACGGGCTGGCGCAGATCACATTCCGTTATGAAATCTACGCCAAGGGTGTGACTCAGGAAATGTACCGGGAACTGAAGGACGATCCGGGTCTCTATTTCCGCAGCAAAGAGAAAGATCACCTGGGGAAATTCCGCACCCCGCCGCTGCGATATACGGCTTATACCGCGCCTTATATGCACAACGGTTCGTTTTGGGATCTCGAAGAAGTGGTCCAGTTCTACAACGCCGGTGGTGGTGAGAACGACTTTACCGATGGCACTATGTCGGCGACCAAATCACCGCTGATCAAACCGCTGGGTCTGAACGACGACGAAGTCGATCAACTGGTTGCCTTCCTCGAAGCCTTTTCGGGCGACGAGCTGGAAATCGAGCCCCCTGTCTTGCCACCCTATGAAGCCCTGGTTTCTGAGTGAGCATTCGGAAAGGAATAACTATGTCACAAGATGTAAAAATTGAGGGTACCAAAACCCGCAAAGAGATCGCCCAGGCAATCGGGCATAAATGCCTGGTCTCACGGCGAAACTTTCTGATCGGTGCAGGTGTCACGACGACCATCATGATCACTCTGAACCCCGGCACGCCACAGGCGCAGGACGTTCCGGCGCAGATTACAGAATATCCGCGTAAATTCGTCGCCAAATTGTCCGATCTCAAGCAAGACGTCCCGTTTGATTTCAACTACCCGGACGAGGGTGAATATTCTGAGAACATGATCGTCAAGATGGGCGTGCGCGCTGGTGGCGGTGTTGGTCCAGAACAGGATGTGGTGGCCTTTAACTATGCCTGTACCCATCAGGGTGGCGCACTGGATGACACGTATAAGGCAGATACCAAATCCTTGGGCGCCTGCCCGTTACATTTGTCAACTTACGACCTGACACGGCACGGCATACTGATTTCCGGACAGGCCTACCAAAGTCTGCCGCAAATCCTGCTGGAGCTCGATGGTGACGATATCTATGCCACCGGCATTTTCGGGCTGATCTACGGCCGCAAAGATAACCTGCAAGGTTAGGAGAGGAAAAACATGTCAACTCCGTATTACATCCCGGACGAAAACGTCCCACTGCCCCCAGCCGACGCCGAAGTCATCACCACCGCGTGTGACTATTGCATCGTTGCTTGCGGCTACAAAGTCTACCGCTGGCCGGTCAAAGGCAACAAATCAGGCGGTTCCACAGCAGAATCCAACGCTTTTGGTGAAGATTTTCCAGTTGCTCCGCTAGGCCCCTGGGTTGCGCCCAACCAGCACAACATTGTCCTGCACGAGGGCGAACCGCATCACGTTGTGATCATCCCCGACAAAGACACAGAGTTTGTGAATACCGATGGCGACAGTTCGCTTCGGGGTGGGTGTATTGCGCAGAAATGCTATAATCCTGAAACACCGACACGTGATCGTCTGACATCCCCTATGATGCGGATTTACGGCATATTGCAGCCGGTTCCATGGGATTTCGCGCTCGATATTGCGGCCGAGATCGGCAAATACGTGATAAAGAAGCACGGGCATAATGCTTATGGCGTTAAGACCTTCTCCTATCAATATATGGAGAACACCTATGCAATCAGCAAATATGCATTGCGTTCCATCAACACGGCAAACTTTACCTTCCATGATACGCCGTCCGATGTGTCCTCCACGCCCGGTTTCCGGGATGCAGGATTTGATAACTTCGGCCCGGCCTACGAAGACTGGATGAACGCCGAAACCTTGCTGATCTGCGGTACAGACCCATACGAAACAAAAACAATCCTGTTCACCCAGTGGATCATGAAAGGTATCCAGGGCGGTCAGAAAGCCATCTTTATGGTGCCGCGTAAAACCGCTGGTGTGGCCTATGCGGAACAGAATGGTGGTCTGTGGCTTGACGTGACACCGGGCACCGACTTGCTGGTAGTCAACGCAATTGCACGGATTATCGTTGAAAACGGCTGGCAAGATAAAGAGTGGATCGAAAAGTG
>PIVL01000503.1 GCA_003354145.1 Paracoccaceae bacterium | reverse complement strand
GCCATTTGAAGGGCGACCCGGTTTGTTTGCAGACAGGACTGAACAAAAGTAAGGGCCCGCGTTTACATTCGCGAGCCCAACTGGTGGAACATTCCACCATTTAGGAATTCCATTCGCCTAAGGCCTTGGGAGGCAGTTCGGCGAACGTAGAAATCATTAAAATCTCACCGCTAAAAACATAAAAATTCTAGCATGAAAAATCGTGGCTGACCTTGACTTGGATCAATTAAGTGATCCCTGGCATTTGGAGGTATTTCCAGGTCTGCTTTGTCCGGCGGTTTCAACGGATCGACGCAACACTTTAGGGACAACGCCGCTAAGGGGCTAACCTCCTACACAACTTCGCTTTCCTCAGAGGCTTGGGCCTCTTCGTCAGCAGTTGTTTCGTCTGTTGTCTCGGCTACTTCCGGTTCTTTTTGTTTTTGTCGTGTTGGTTCTTTAGGTGTACCCACAACAGAGAAGTCGCCATCAGTATCCACAAGATCGGTAATATCAGTAATATCATCAGGTGTTTCCTCTACAGGTTTTGTTGCTTTAGCGGACATTGGTCAAAACTGGGCAACGACCGGGTTGCGGACAGACCGGTCGTGCAAGGTTCGCTGCGGTTCCGGTGCAGCGCCTGCGGGTCTCGGTCGGTTTCTCAGCGGGTTACTCAGCAGCTTTCGCAGCGGAACTCATCCCTCGAAATGTGTCGGGCAATAAAGAGGCGAGCGAGCTTCGGATTGTGCGTTTACCGAAGTTGCTTTTAGGAACCAATTGCGAGCGATTAGGTACTGGCGTGACGGCCTCTGGATGTTCAGCCCTATCGGCCATCATCATCTTGCGGACTGCGGCCACTATTTCCGCATCACTAGTTTGAATACTTTGACCTTGGAGCAATTGGTCAAAATCGGGCTGATAATTCTGTTCCACTTTGCAACTCCTAGACATAAAATTTGGGCGGCGGGATTGTTCTTTGGGCCAACCCCCAACTGCCGTAGCAATTTAGCCCACTTCGCCACATTTTTGACCCTTTTGCCTCAATTTCGTCAAAATCGGCTGCCAGGCGGGCAAAATACGGCAACAATTCGTCAATTCCACAGTAATGTTGCGAAATCAGGAACAGATAGCCCAATGTTTGCTGCCACATGTAATTGGGTTTTGGGCCAAATTCCTTTGTCCAACTCGACCATATGGAGGACTGCATGAGCAAAAGGTTCGAAGGCGCAAGAGTACTGGTTACTGGAGCAACACGTGGAATTGGGGCTGCCTGTGCAAAAGCTTTTCTGGCAGAAGGTGCACGCGTGGCTATAAATGGACGCTCAGAGGGTTCCGTTGAAAAGGCGATGCCAGAAATGGGTCGCCTTGCTGTTCCTGCCCCTGGTGACGTTGCGACGGTCGCGGGATGTGAAGCGGCAGTCGAGGCGGCGTTGGCGGCGTTTGGTGGCCTGGATGTATTGGTCAACAACGCGGGTGTGTTTCTAAAACAGTCTATCGCAGATACCGACGAGCGGGGTTGGGACGCGGTCATGAACGCCAACGTTAAGAGCGTTCAATTTTGTACCCGCGCCGCTTTGCCCGCGCTTGTCGAGTCCAAGGGTAACATCGTCAACGTGGCTTCTGAAGCTGGCCTAAACGGATATCCGGAAACGACCGCCTATTGTGCGTCCAAAGGAGCGGTCGTGAACCTGACTAGGGCGATGGCGATGGAGTTGGCACCAGATATAAGGGTAAATGCCGTTTGCCCAGGTGTCGTAGAAACGGACTTATCCCGCTCCGGGTTTGCGGTTGAAGGCGATGCCGACGAAGGTATTCGCAGACAGCACTTGGCTTACCCTCTCCACCGCATAGGAACCTTGGAAGAGGCAGCGGGGTGTTGTCACGTAAACTCAGATCCGGTTGCGGGCTTTGATCAATTTGGTTAGCGACAGGTCATGGATACATCAGGGACCAGCTACAAACGCCATCGGTTTCCGCCTCAGATCATCGCGCACGCGGTTTGGTTGTACGCGCGGTTCAATCTGAGTCTTCGGGAGGTCGAAGAACGGTATTGCAAAGTTGCTTTCACGCCGTGCCAACAACTTGATGAGGTGGACGGTTCCACCCATCGGCATCGTAATGTGCCAAAGTGCTGGGGCTTGAACCGGCTTTGAAAGGAACCGCCAGATGGAAATTCCAACGATAGGGATCGACATTGCAAAGTCA
>PIVL01001138.1 GCA_003354145.1 Paracoccaceae bacterium | reverse complement strand
GACGACTTGTTCAAGGCAATACTCCGGTATTTGATTTCAAGCTCGGTTGAGGGTCCGCAGTCGGCCTCTGGCGACTGACTTCGCACGTGAATCGAAGTTTTGCTTTGGGCCCATGCACTAAATCGCTACGCGATAGAGGCACTCTTTGCGGGCGTTGTACTGAATAGGAATGTGTTGCGCGGGCTTTGGTGTCGGGTGTGTGCTGTTGATCGAGGTGATTTTGCCTCGGTTGCCAGAAGGTTTTCCCCATGAACATCCAGCATTCCACACCAACGACACCTCTTCGTGCGCGCATGATCGCGGATATGAGTGCGCGCAATCTTGGACCGGCGTCCCAGACCAGCCACTTGCGCGCCTGCAAGCGTTTTGCCGCCTTTCTCGGGCGATCTCCAGAAACTGCCACGCCGGACGATGTGAAGGATTTCCAGCAGCATCTGATCGAGAGTGGCGTGAGCATCTGCACCCGCAACCAAACCATGACCGGGGTGAAGTTTCTGTTTCGCGTGACTTTGCGGCGGCATGATCTGGTTGC
>PIVL01001137.1 GCA_003354145.1 Paracoccaceae bacterium | reverse complement strand
AGTCGCATCGGAGATGTTCGGCTCACTCTGTTCGCGATGGTGTACTTCACCACTTGGTCTGACGATTCGCTGCGAACTGTGTTCCACTTCATCGAAGCACAGAGCAAAGGACACATCACTGTCTTTGGCGTAGCCCAGGGAGTCGTAACGAGCTCTACTCGTGACTACCTTCAGGTGGCTCTTGCTCTCCATCATCTGGTTCAGTCTCATTTCCACATGGACATTACAGAAGTGAACACCATCAGGCTGGGACGCGGTGTTAGTGCCTATCCGAAAATGAACACCTCGCATCGCAGCTGTGTGGTCTTCTGGGACTCCACGAACCAGGATGACATTCATGTCTTCGACCTGGACGGTTCGCACGTCAACATGAAAGAATTAACACCTTCATGGAAGAGCGCCTACTCAATTCAGTTGTGCCTCCAAGAGCACAGCTCCATGTCTCTAGGCGACTCTATCGTCGAGGCTGCTGCTGTTCCAGACACGGCCGCCACAGAACCCTCAGAGACCTCTGACAGACTCTCAACCATTC
>PIVL01001136.1 GCA_003354145.1 Paracoccaceae bacterium | reverse complement strand
ACGTGTTTTTCTTCCGTGCGCGCTGACGCGCGCGCTTAGCGTCTGCGCCGCGTTCGAACGCAAACGCAGCGTTTGCAAACGCAGATTCCAAACGCAGCAAACGGCCCGAACAAACGCACAAACGCACTCCAAACGCAACGCCAAACGCCAAACGCACCCCCGAAACACAAACGCAATCCAAACGCAGAGCCCAAACGCAGCGAAGGCCAACCCACAAGAGCTAGCAAGGGAACCCCGAAGACCCGCCAAACCACAAGAAGAAACCAAACGCAAACGCAGCAAACGCAAACGCAACAAACGCAAACGCAAACGCAGCAAACGCAAACGCAAACGCGCGTTCAACGCAAGGCCGCCGACACCAAGGTTATAACGTTTGACGTACGACCTAGGGCGGTCGCGGGCTAGGCGCGGGCTAGGTCGCGGTGCGCGGTGCGCGGTGCACCGCGCTCCCGAAAGGCGCGGTGAGGTCGCGGTGCAACGCGCGGTTCATGGGCTAGGCGCGGTGATCGATTGCGGTGCGCGGTGCGCGGTGA
>PIVL01000194.1 GCA_003354145.1 Paracoccaceae bacterium | reverse complement strand
AAAGGCTTAACACGCTGGAATACCTTTTGTTTTGTACCGAACGTTTCAAGGCTGCCACAAATAGTTTGAGGTCGGCCAGATATGTCCGGCCGACCTCTCCAATTTTAGCTGTTTGACGCCGGGATATGGCCCCTTATCGCTCCGGGATTGACATTCTGTCAATCGAGGCAAAATCACCTCGAT
Organism: Paracoccaceae bacterium; assembly: GCA_003354145.1. Lineage (GTDB taxonomy): Bacteria > Pseudomonadota > Alphaproteobacteria > Rhodobacterales > Rhodobacteraceae > NORP181. The sequence goes on along the minus strand of PIVL01000194.1, from coordinate 8,825 downwards.
CAACAGCACACAGCCGACCCCCAAACCCGCGCAACACATTCCTATTCAGTACAACGCCCGCAAAGAGTGCCTCTATCGCGTAGCGATTTAGTGCCTGAGGCCATAGTACACGATATTGCGGAGTGTATGAGACAGTTTTCGGTCAATCATCGCTTTAGCCGAAGTCATTCATGTCTGCTGTAAAGATAAGGTATGCTCGTGCGCGAGAATTCCCATGATCCAGTCGTCGTGCCATGTCCCACCGATCCAAGCAGCTTCACGCTCAGTGCCTTCATGGACAAAGCCACAAGAGGCGTAGCAGCGAATAGCGCGCCTGTTGAACGACAATACACGCAAGTCGACGCGATGAAGTCCCATGTTTCCGAAGGTATGATCAAGAGTCAGGCCAATTGCTTGACGTCCAATGCCTCGCCCAACATGAGTTTCAGCGAAAAGTCCGATTGCCAAGCGTGCTCGTTTGTCTGCCTCGTCCAAACTGTGTAACCTCACTTGCCCAACTGGATCGCCATTACAGATGATGACCTTGGCAAACGGGTGATCTCGCAACCATTCAAGCCAACACTTTGATCGGTCCATATCTGGTTCGGGCAGGTCAGTCATTTCGCCACCGTACATGCGCACGATTTCGGCTACTGGAGGATATGAAAAGTGGACCTGCGCGTCTGAATCAATCGGGTCGCGCAATTTTACAGTGCTATTGGCTGGACCCGCCGTCATTGATGTCGCTCCGATCTAAACTCGTTCCACCCTATACAGCGTCAAAACCAGAATCAATCTGGATCAAATGTTTTGGCCAGCGCCGCGAAATTGTATGATGCGCTTAGCCTAGCCATTCAAGATTTCGGGGCGCGTGAGCCAAATGTCTCCGACGTTCCACGCCTAGTCCTGCACAAACGGATCAGGCGCGATATTGCCGCCGCACACAAGGACGGCCACCTTCTCACCGGGCTCTGGCTGGTAGGCGCCCGACATCAACGCAGCCAGCGCTGTTGCGCCCGCCGGTTCCACCAATTGCCGCTTCTCGCGCCACAGCGCATATTGTGCAGTCGTAATGGCGTCATCGCTGACCAAAACGGTCTGGGTGTTTTGCCCTGCAGCCAGATCATAGCAAATCCGTCCAACGCTACGCGCACCCAGCGCATTGGCTGCCACACCGGACACATCCACATCAACGGGTCTGCCAGCGGCCATCGCAGCATGCAGTGCATATGAAGTCTCTGGTTCAACCGCCACAACCTTGCGCGCACCTTGCAACCAGGCCAATGCCCCGGCGATCAACCCGCCACCCCCAACAGCGATCAGGATCGTGTCGGCCTCTAGTCCCTGAGCCTCCCATTCCTGCATCAACGATCCCTGCCCGGCCACGGTCGGGACCGCATCATAAGCATGGATCTGCATCGCGCCGCTTTCCACTTCATAGGCGCGTGCCTGCTCTAAGGCATTGACGTACTCCCCCGGCACCACGGTCAAATCAGCGCCGATCCCCCGGATTAGCCTAATCTTTGACGGTCCGGCAATTTCAGGCACAAAAATATGCGCCTTATGCCCCAACCTATGGGCAGCAAACGCCACAGCAGCCCCGTGGTTGCCACCACTGGCAGCAACCAGCCCTGCCTTTGGCACCGGCTGGCTGAGTAGCGTATTAAACGCCCCGCGTGCTTTGAAACTACCAGTATGCTGAAGTTGTTCCAGCTTCATTTCGATCCCGTAAGGCAGCCCAAAGCCATTCACCCGCACCACAGGTGTTTTTACAATATGCCCGTTAATCCGGCCAGTTGCCGCCGAAATTTCGGATTTCCAGTCTGTCATCACGCCCTCGTTTGGTCTCATCTCTGGTCTTGTCACCGCGAACTCTATAGGGCTGAAGAAAACCTGCAAGCAAGGAAACCGCTTGATGAGAGATGATGATCGCCTAAGCCCGTTTCGAGATGCCCATTCCGACCGTGACCGTGCCGAGCATGTGCCCGACACACCGCAATCGCGCTCTCCTGCCTATCGGCTGGCCTTTGCTGATAATGATTTTCTGTGCCGCGATGAGCTGCGTCCGGTTCGGCTGCAGCTGGAACTGTTGAAGCCGCAACTGTTACTGGATGAACGTCGTATCGAAAGCACCATCGTTCTGTTCGGCGGTGCCCGTATCCCGGACCCGGAATTCAAAGACAAGGCGCGCACAAATACGCTGGCCAATCTGTCGGAATACTATGATGAGGCACGCGAGTTTTCCCGGCTGATGACGCAGAAATCCATGCAAAGTAATTGCCGTGAAAACGTTATTGTCACCGGCGGCGGGCCCGGAGTGATGGAAGCCGGTAATCGCGGTGCCAAAGAAGCGGGCGGTGTGTCGATCGGGCTTTCTATCGTGTTACCGCATGAGCAAGCCCCAAATGAGTATGTGACGCCCGATCTCAGCTTTAATTTCCATTACTTCGCCATTCGCAAGATGCATTTTCTAATGCGGGCGCGGGCGCTCTGCGTGTTCCCCGGTGGCTTTGGAACAATGGACGAAATGTTTGAAAGCCTAACCTTGATCCAGACCGGCAGGATGGAACGTATTCCGTTCCTGTTGTTCGGGCGCGAATTCTGGGAGAAGGTGGTGAACTGGGAGGCACTAGCGGACGCTGGCACCATTTCCGATCAGGATCTGGACTTGTTCCGCTTTGTCGACACCGCACAAGAAGCAATAGAGTTGATCAATAACTGGGACTCGGCTCCACCCCGGGACGATATTCCCGGCAGTGTCTAAAACCACGGTCACAACACTCGTGTGTTCAGCCCTGCATCTGGTCGATCGGCCGCACTGGCTGTCGCAATATTGTTCTAAGCTTTTCCGGGGCCATCCGCCTTGGATCACTTAGATAAATCTCGTGATGCGCCTTGCCAAACGTCAGGCCCAATTCGGGCATCAACGTGTCATGCAGATGCGCAAGCACCGGGGCCTCTTCTGAATAGGGGCCAATATGCATTGTTTGCAGGCTGTCACCCTCGTCCAGGATGTCCAGTCGAACAGACAACATGGTTTCAGCGTTCGTTGGGGCATTGGATTTTTTGGCAAGTTTCCCCAGCGCAGATGCGCGTACTGTTTCAAAGACACCACCATCTATTTCATCCGGCAGGCGGATCATCGCGGTCCATCGCCACGCAGCCCGGTCATCTGTGACAAAAGCTGATGGATCGTCTGCGCTCCATACCGCCTCAAGTGGGGGAACGGTAAAATCAGCATTCTTGGCTTTGAATACGCCTTTGACACCATAGGCCAACGGATAAAGCGCTGAAATGGCACGGGTATAGTCAGGCCCTCCGGGGTCGCCGCGTCCGTCAATCATCAGATAGGTCATCGGCGGTACGGTCAGCCGATCCCAGCGACCCTGTTTGCCAGAATAAAACGGTTTGTCTCGTTTCTTGAAATCCAGTTTGTCCATGTCCATTACTCGCACTATTTCTTGGTTTAGTCTATTTAGAGGTCCGGCATGCCCCGGGAATGAGGCTTGGATCAGAAACACTCGCCTTGCTGAGTTGCATCTGAACTTAACCAAGGTCATATATCGGTCAACCCAGTTGTGAGAGACACCATGACCCAGTATCTGGAATTTGAAAAACCGCTAGCCGAAATTGAAGGCAAAGCAGAAGAACTGCGAGCTCTGGCTCGTATGAATGAAGAGATGGACGTAGCAGATGAAGCAGCGGCACTGGACGCCAAGGCTGAAATATTGCTTCGCAATCTTTATTCCGACCTCACCCCATGGCGTAAATGCCAGGTGGCTCGTCATGCGGAACGCCCCCATTGCCGTGATTATATCGAGGCGTTGTTTGACGAATATATGCCACTATCCGGGGATCGCAATTTCGCGGATGACCACGCCATCATGGGTGGACTAGCACGATACAATGATCAGCCGGTTGTCGTGATCGGTCAGGAAAAGGGCAGCGACACCAAATCCCGGATCGAGCACAATTTTGGCATGGCGCGGCCCGAAGGCTATCGCAAAGCAATTCGACTGATCGGTCTGGCAGACAGGTTTAACCTTCCGTTGGTGATGCTTGTCGACACTCCGGGGGCCTATCCGGGTAAAGGCGCAGAAGAGCGAGGCCAATCCGAGGCGATTGCCCGCACGACCGAAATCAGCTTGCAGACCGGTGTGCCAATTGTCAGCATCATCATCGGCGAAGGTGGTTCTGGTGGAGCGGTTGCCCTTGCGACCGCCAACCGCGTCGCGATGCTTGAGCATTCGATTTATTCGGTGATCACACCCGAAGGCTGCGCGTCGATCCTGTGGAAAGACGCCGAGAAGATGCGTGAGGCGGCCGAGGCGATGCGTCTGACCGCGCAGGATTTGCTGAAACTGGATGTGATTGACCGGATCATTCCAGAACCAAACGGTGGTGCACATCGGGACAAAGCCAACACGATCCAGGCCGTTGGCAAAGCATTAACCGCGATGCTCAAAAGCCTTGAAGGCAAGGATGGCCCTGCATTGCTTCAGGACCGGCGCAACAAGTTTCTGAATATGGGATCAAAAGGGCTGGCGGCCTGATCGCACCGGGTCCGGGCATACGTAGGGTGGGTGAAAACCCACGCTGCCCAATCAATTGCGCCAGTTTAGCAGGCGTTTTTCCAGCTGGCCAATGGCCCAGCTGGTCACCACGCCCAACACCGACAGAATCAACACGCCTGCAAACAGCCGCTCAAGATCATAAAGCGATCCGGCTTGCAGGATATAGGCACCAATACCGTATTCCGCCCCAAGCATTTCAGCCGCCACCAGCAGGATGATCCCAATGGCGACCGACACCCGCAACCCTGACAGTATTCCCGGCAATGCGCCCGGCAGAATAATTTTGCGCACGATGCTGGACCAACTCAACCCAAAACTTTGCCCCATGCGCACCAATGTGCGGTCCACATTGTCGACCGCGCCATAGGTGGCGACGATGGTGGGCGTAAATGTACCCAGTGCGATCAAAGCATATTTTGATCCCTCATCAATGCCAAACCAGATCACAAACAGCGGTAGCAGGGCAATTTTGGGGATCGGAAAAATCGCCGCCACCAGCGGGATCAAACCCGCGCGAACATAACTGAATAACCCAATCATCACGCCAACACTGATGCCCGCCGAAATGCCCATAACACTGCCGACAACAAGCCGGGTCAGAGACGGAGCGATATGCGTCCACATCAACCCGGATTGCCATAGCTCAACCAGCGTCGCACCCACATCTGACGGGCGTGGCAGCGTCAGATTATTTATCCATCCTGATCGCGTGCCCCATTCCGCCAGTGCCAACAGCACAAGAAACACTACAAACCCTGCACCACGCTTGGCAACGGGGCTAAACCCGCCACCGCGATAGGGAACGTTGCGTGCATCGTCAGACATGTTGCAGCTCACGATCTGCAGCGGTCGCCTCTTCACGCATCAAATCCCACAGCCGCGTTTGCAATACTTCAAGCTCGGGATGCGTCATATGTCGATCTTTCAGCGGAATATCGATATCGATCAATTCTCGCACACGGCCAGGTCGCCGGGACAGAACCGCGATACGGTGGCCCAACCGCACGGCTTCGGCCAGGTTGTGGGTCACATAAACGCCGGTAAATTTCTGGCGTTCCCACAAATCCACCAGATCCTCCATCAGCAATTCACGGGTCTGCGCATCAAGCGCAGACAGCGGTTCATCAAGTAACATTACCGCCGGTTTGACCGCCAGCGCACGCGCAATGGCCACCCGTTGCTTCATACCACCAGACAATTGCCGCGGTAGCGCATCGCCAAAATCAGATAGCCGGGTGCGGGCCAAAACATCATCGATGATCCGATTATTCTCGGCCCGACCTAGCCTGTGATCCTCAAGCACCAACGATACATTTGCGCGAACAGTCCGCCAAGGCAGCAAAGCAAAATCCTGAAACACAAATGTCAGCGGATTTAGACAACCCTCAGGCGGCTCGCCGATCTGCAATATCTCGCCTGATGTGGGCTGCTCCAGCCCGCCAATCAAACGCAACAAGGTTGATTTTCCACAGCCCGACGGCCCTATCACGCACAGGATTTCGCCCGCCGGAATATGCAGCGAAATGTCGTCCAACACCTGCATGTCGGAATACCGGTGCGATACATGGTTCAGGGTCAGGTTCATCGGTTGGTCGGACGGACCAATGGCCCGCCCTGTCCTTTAGATCATCGGCGCATAGGACGAATCCACCAGCATTTCTGTGGTGATGTTATCCTTGATCAATTTTTCGGATTTGAACCAGCTTAGTTGATCATTGACCGAATCCATGTTCAGACCCGCATCTTTGTTGATCCGCATCGCGCCATTGATGATTGAGCCGCGAGCTTTTTCATACGGGCGATCTGCGTAAACATAGATATGAATCAGCTTGACCATTTCCTCGGCGGCCTCATCCCCGGCGGTTTTGTCCACTAGCGCCGCATTGAAATCATCTGCCCCACGCGAAAATGCGCGCAGGAACGCCTCGCTTTTGGCCCGCTCATTTGCCGCGTTGTTGGCCGAGGTGAACACCGTGGTGACCTGATAGTTCGGAATATAGTTCGCCACATTGCCGATGATCTTGACTGCGTCGGCCCCTGCAAGCGCCCGACCAATATGGGGTACGATGGCCCAGGCATCTATCTGCCCGGATTTCAGGGCGCCAATAACTGCGCCAACTTTCTGCAACGGCTTAAAGCTGACGGTTGCGCCTTCGGCCTCGCTGATTCTTGAGCCCATGTAATGGAACGATGACCCTGCCTGAGTGATCCCAAAGCTTTTGCCGTCCAGCTTTGCCGCGCTGGTCAAACCAGCTTCGTGCGCCGCGTTCGAGGCAAGGATCAACTGGCCTTCAATCCCGGGCTCTTCACTAAGCGCACCACCAATAACCTTGGTTGCGCCTTTTTCGGCCAGACTGATTAGTCCGCCTGAAATCGCTGTCACCGCATAATCCGCGTCCCCCGACGCAATGGCCACCGCCATCGGTTGCGCGGCCTGAAAGAACTTGAATTCAACATCCAGACCTTCGTCCGCGAAATAGCCGCGCTCAAAAGCAACAAAGCTGGCGGCATGGCTGGTAAAGCGCAATGCGCCAACAGTCATTTTCGTGTTGGCAAATGCCGGACGACCCAGCAATGGCAGCGCAGCCGCTCCCCCAACAAGGCCAAGTGCCCCTCGGCGTGTAAAATCAGTCATGTTATAATCTCCCGGTATCCAAATAAATTTCTGCACCCACGTTAAGGCGCATTACGAGGACGGTGCAATTATTAACTGGGTTAGGTCGCTAACATCCGCAGCCCTTGCGTCACGTCCGACCGCACCGCCAGACGCAGTCCCGGCTCATCACCCGCCTTTAACGCCGCAATCATCAGCCGGTGAAAATGCGGCGGTTCGGTGCGGCGCAAACGCCCATAAAGGGAGCGCATGGTCGGGCCCAGTTGCAGCCAGACCGTTTCGGCCATCGCAAGCATTGCCGGGGCTTGTGCGCGCAAATACAACGTGCGGTGAAAATCCAGATTGGTACGGATATAGCCAACAGCATCCTGATTGGTGATCATTTCAGCAATCGTGGCGTTTATTCCCTGCAACCGGTCAATCAGCGCCATATGCGCCCGCGGAAGCGCGCGACTGGCCAACTCGACCTCAATCAACCCACGCAGCACCGCCAGTTCTTCGATCCGTTCGTTGCTAAGTTCCGGTGTCGAAACCCGACCCGAGTTGGACTGAAACAAGGCGCCTTCGGCCACCAAACGGCGTACGGACTCACGCGCTGGGGTCATCGATACTCCGTATTCCTTGCCGATCCCGCGCAAGGTCAGCGCATGTCCGGGAGCGATGTCACCGTGCATGATACGGGTACGCAAGGCGCGATAAACGCGGTCATGCGCGGCAGGGGTTGCTTCGGGTTGGCGAGAAAGTAGCATATTGTCGTTGTGATCACATTTGAACACAGGGTCAACTAGAACCGATAGCGGTGCAATTCTGCTCCATTATCCCGCAACCATTTGCGGGGCACGCGATAGGGACCATGGATCCGCTCGACCACATCCCAGAAGGCCTGCGAATGATTCATCTCGGCCAGATGTGCCACTTCATGCGCGGCCACGTAACGCAGCACATCTGGCGGCGCGAGGATAAGTCGCCAGGAATACATCAACGCACCTTCCGCAGAACATGACCCCCAACGAGACCGCGTATCGCGCAAAGTGATTCGCGTATAGTCCCGCCCCAGAGCTTCGGCATAAAAATCCGACGCCTCTGCAACTTGATTTCGTGCATAAGTGCGCAACCAAGATTGCAGACGTTTTGCCTCGCGCCCTGCCGGCACCGCAACCTCGTCTTCGCGCAGTAACACCCGCCGCCCGGATGTTTCGACAATCCGCCGGTCGCGGCCTTGGATCGAAATTTGCTGGCCAAATGTAACCGTCGCATCCTCGGGTCGGTCTGCTAAATGCCCTCGTATCCAGCTTTCTTTGCTTTGGGCAAAGTCCAGCGCCTCGGCCTCGGGTACCCCGTTTGGCAAGGTCAGTGTCACCCGTCCGTCCAATTGCGATATGCGCAAACTGATGCGTTTGGCCCGCGCTGAGCGGCGCAACAACAGGGCTACGGGCGGGGTGCCGGACAGTTGATGTTTGGCCATAGCTTACCTTTCCTGCGCTAAAGGCTTTGACAGTCCCCATGCCTTATGTCACTTGACCGGAATCGTCGATACGACTCATCAGATAATTAAGGGGATTACATATGCCCAAAGAAGAATGGGGCACCAAACGGTTGTGCCCGACCTCTGGCAAACGGTTTTACGACCTGAACAAGAACCCGATCGTCAGCCCCTA
>PIVL01001135.1 GCA_003354145.1 Paracoccaceae bacterium | reverse complement strand
CATACACACAACAGTAATACATAAATTCCTTTTTTCCAAATCAAATCATAGCTAAAGTATATAATACACCATATAACGCATTTTAAGGTACTATATCCGCAGTTACTTTGTTTTTATAGACACCTACCTGTAAGTCTTTAGGGCTTAGAATGGCTGTTTCTTTTCTTTTTCTATTTCTCCTTTAAGTCTACTAATCCATTGCTTGTTGCTTACCCCAAAAACCTACTTACTTACCCCGCTTTTTTAAAAAAACCTCATTTAAAGCTCAAAAACAGCATGGGGTAAGGAGGGTAAGTATTTTAAGCACACCACTACTATATATATACATATAATATATACTCCTTACCCCCCTACCCCATATAACTAAAAACAGTGCATAGGCTCTTTAAAGTACATTTTAATGGGGTAAGTACTGCTTACCCCATCCTACCCCCTTACCCCATTAAATACCCCATATGCCATTTAAACAGCAATTAAGAAAAACTAAAGGGAATAAAAAAATTTAAAAAGTAGTGGTTTTTAGTGAAGAAAAAG
>PIVL01000193.1 GCA_003354145.1 Paracoccaceae bacterium | reverse complement strand
GGTGAACGGGTCTTCAAGAAATGCAAAGCCTGCCATGCGGTCGGCGAGGGTGCCCAGAACAAGGTTGGTCCGGTGTTGAACGGCGTTTTGGGGCGTCGGGCCGCTGTCATCGAAGGTTTGGGATATTCTGAAGCTCTGACTAAGCTGGGGGTCGGCGGGCGAGTTTGGACAGCCGAAGAGCTTACCGGATTTCTTGAAAAACCACGCAACTACGTCAAGGGCACCAAAATGTCCTTTGCCGGGCTTCGAAAAGAAGCCGACCGGCAGAACGTAATCGCTTATCTTGCGACCTTTACTGAAGAAGGATCGTAACCAAGATTGCCAATTTAGAGAGACAGAGGAGGTCACTCTGAAACGGTAAAATTTGGTGGTCGACCCGAAACCGGGCGGGCTGCCTACAATATGCGGCGATAACGTCGCACCACAGGGAGGAACTTCGATGAAAAAGATTCTGCTTTTGATTTCCGGGATTGCCCTTTGCGCGGCTTCGATGGCTGTCGCAAATGATGATCTCGTTGCCAAAATGGATGATCCCAAGCAATGGGCAATCCAGACGGGCGACTATAAAAACCAGCGTTATTCTGAGCTCGATGAGATTAACGCGGACAATGTCGGTGGCCTGCAAGTCGCCTGGACCTTTTCGACCGGTGTTTTGCGCGGCCACGAAGGCTCACCGCTGGTCATTGGCGACACAATGTATGTGCATACGCCGTTTCCGAATATCGTTTACGCGCTGGATCTAGCCAACGACGGCAAGATCTTGTGGAAATACGAGCCCAAGCAAGATCCGGATGTAATCCCGGTCATGTGCTGTGACACCGTCAACCGCGGTGTGGCTTATGGCGATGGCAAGATCTTCCTGCACCAGGCCGACACCAAGGTCGTGGCGCTGGACGCCAAAACCGGCGAAGTGGTCTGGGAAGTGCAAAACGGTGACGCCTCCAAAGGTGAAACCAACACGGCCACAGTTCTGCCGATCAAGGACAAGGTCATCGTTGGTATCTCTGGTGGTGAATTCGGGGTGCGCGGTTCCATTACCGCCTATGATATGGCCAGCGGCGAACTTGCCTGGCGCGCCTATTCCACGGGTCCGGATTCCGACATCCTGATGGATCCGGAAAAAACCACCCACCTGGGCAAGCCAGTTGGCGCTGATTCCGGCACAAACACCTGGGAAGGTGATCAGTGGAAGATCGGTGGCGGCACCACCTGGGGCTGGTACTCGGTGGATCTCGATGAGAACCTTATGTACTATGGCACGGGCAACCCGTCGACGTGGAACCCGACGCAGCGTCCTGGCGATAACCGCTGGTCCATGACAATCATGGCCCGCGATATCGACACCGGCATGGCCAAGTGGGTTTACCAGATGACCCCACATGACGAGTGGGATTATGACGGCGTCAACGAAATGATCCTGACAGAGCAGGAATTCGATGGCAAACAGCGCAAGCTGCTGACCCATTTTGACCGGAATGGTCTGGGTTATACGCTGGACCGTGTGTCCGGAGAACTGCTGGTTGCGGAGAAATTCGACCCGGCTGTGAACTGGACAACTGGCGTGGACATGGACCCGAAAAGCTCAACATATGGCCGTCCGGCCGTTGTGGCGCAGTACTCGACCGAGCAGAACGGCGAAGACGTGAACTCGACCGGCATCTGCCCGGCGGCTCTTGGGTCCAAGGACCAGCAGCCGGCGGCCTACAGCCCCAAGACCGAGCTGATGTATGTGCCGACCAACCACGTGTGCATGGATTATGAACCGTTCCGTGTGTCCTATATTGCTGGTCAGCCCTATGTTGGTGCGACCCTGTCAATGTACCCTGCCCCCGACAGCCATGGCGGCATGGGTAACTTCATCGCCTGGGACAACATCACCGGCACGATCAAGTGGTCGCTTCCCGAGCAGTTCTCGGTCTGGTCCGGTCCGCTGGCCACTGCCGGTGACGTCGTGTTTTACGGCACGCTGGAAGGGTATCTGAAGGCGGTGAATGCTGAAACGGGTGAAGAACTGTACAAGTTCAAAACTCCGTCTGGCATTATCGGCAACGTGATGACCTATGAATTCGATGGCAAGCAATACATCGGCATTTTGTCGGGTGTTGGGGGTTGGGCCGGTATCGGTTTGGCCGCTGGGCTGACCAACCCGAGTGACGGTCTGGGTGCCGTGGGTGGCTATGCCGCTCTCAGTGACTATACTGCTCTGGGTGGTCAGCTGACAGTCTTTGCTCTGCCAAATTGATCGGCAGCAGTAGACTAAAATCATGAAAGACGGCTGGCGCGGGAGTATCTCGCGCCAGCCCAAATATGAAATTGGGGTACTTTAAATGACTGTGACAGAACGCCTTTTGCTACTGGGCCTGCTGACAGCTGTTCCTTTTGCCGCTGCGGCGCAGGACGTTGATAACATAACCGCCGCTTATTCCGAGGATGGACGGTATTTTACAGAAGATGATGTTCCCACCTACAATATCCGCGAAGATGGCACCGTCGACTGGCCGACCTATTCCGGCTTCCGGCGCTATCATTCTGAATGCTACGTCTGTCATGGACCCGAAGGAGAGGGCTCAAGCTATGCGCCTGCTTTGAAGGTGTCCGCGATCGACATGGATTATTATGACTTCTTGGACGTGGTGGCCAATGGCCGCACAAAAGTGACTGCGTCACAAAATTTAGTGATGCCGGCCTTTGGCGAAAATCCAAACGTCATGTGCTTTCTGAACGACATCTACGTCTACCTCAAAGCCCGCGGCACTGACGCCGTGCCGCGCGGACGTCCGGGGAAGAGAGACATGAAATCCGAGGCAATCCGTGAGGATGAGAATGCCTGTCTTGGGGACTAAAAACTTACTGATCTGTCTGCTCGCCATCATGGGTGTCTGCCAGGCGGGGTCTGCCAGCGCGCAGACATCTGATCTTGTGTCACACCACGCGCTTAGGGTGTGCGCGGACCCAGCCAACTATCCCATGTCGTCGCAGGACGAAAACGGATACGAAAACAAACTGGCCGATCTGATTGCAGCGCAATTGGATCTGCCAGTGCAATATACTTGGTACCCGATGGCCACCGGGTTCATCCGCAACACCCTGAGAGAACAGAAATGCGATCTGGTCATGGGTTATGCCCAGGGCCACGAGTTGGTTTTGAACACCAATCACTATCTCACGTCGGCCTATATATTGATCGTACCGACGGACAGTGATCTGGCCGAGGTTACACAACTGGATGATCCGGCTCTAAAAGGACGCCGCATCGGCGTCATCGCAGGCACCCCTCCGGCAGCGCATATGGCGCGCAACAATCTGATTGCAAAGGCCAAGGCCTATAACCTTGTCGTGGACCGTCGTCACGAGAACCCGATCGAGGACATGTTGCAAGACCTCTCCAAGGGCGATATCGACGCGGCGATCCTTTGGGGACCACTGGGGGGGCCGCTGGTGAAATCCGGGTACTCGGAGTTCAAGGTCACGCCGCTGATCCACGAAAAACTACCGCCGCGCCTGTTCTACCGCATCACCATGGGGGTGCGACAGGGCGAAAAGGTCTGGCAGCGCAAACTGAATTCGCTGATCCGCCGCAACCAGGATCAAATTAATGCACTGTTAACCGAGGCAGGAGTGCCGTTGGTCAATGATCTGGGCACCGGGATGCTGCAAGGGATAAACTGATGCGCTTGTTTGTGCAGGTCCTGTGCCTTGTGGCAGTCACAGCGCCATCAGCTTTTGCACAAACAGTGCCTGAACCCTCAGATTATCGCATGGAGCATTACCGCTCGCCGGTTCCCAGCACGATCACTGGTGGCACTGTGCTTGGACCAGAAGAGGCGCATGAGTTGTGGCGCCTTGGCAAGGCCAAGTTCATTGACGTGTCGCCGCAAGCCCCAAAACCCCCAAGCCTGCCAAAAGGAACGCTCTGGCGCGACAAACCCCGCCATTCGATCCCCGGGGCCATCTGGTTGCCCAATGTCGGATACGGCGCACTAGCAGAGGTTACAGCAGAGTATTTTCGCAACGGATTGGAACACGTCACCAGCAGTGCCCCAGCCCACCCAGTTGTGTTCTTTTGCCTGGAAGATTGCTGGATGAGTTGGAACGCCGCCAAACGCGCCGTCGCCTGGGGATACACCAGTGTTTATTGGCTGCCCGAAGGCACCAATGGCTGGCAATTGTGGGACTATCCGTTGGAACAGATCAAGCCCGCAGCTGGACAACCGCAGGCTGGGAACTGATCCCGAATTCATCCCTCGGCCAGCCGCTTGTTGACATGGCTGACAGTGCCGTCGGTATCCGTCATGGTCACATCCACCATTTGCGTCTGGCTGGGCACCGAAACGCCGATTCGCGGGTTTTCGGACAGGGAAATTGAACCGGTCAGACTGACATAGCCTGTACCGTTCAGATCGATGTCTACCGTCTCGATATAGCGCATTGGAATGAACAACAGCGAGATCTGGTCCATCTGCATGCCCGAGTAGGACGGGTGCGATATCTCGACGTCCAGCCTACGCAACTGGGACGTCAGGTTGACCAATTTGTTAGCAGGCGCCCCCGGGATCAACCCTCCAACATGGATATCCATCTGTCCAAGATTGGCCAGCCCAATCTCAGGATCACGTCCCGGAGGCGCCGCGCAGGCCCCCGAACCAGATGTTTTTACATAGGATTCCGTCACCCACAGTCGTCCGTCCGTCGTCTCTGCAATCACATGTAGCGGAGTGGGTCCGTTCACCCGCAGGGTCACGTCGAAATAGAAACTGGGCTGAGGGCTGTCCAAGTCAAATATCGCAGACACCGGCATCGGATTATCGTCCAGAATCAGAGTTACTTTGCCCAGGTTCAACCCTCTTGGCGCGATCACATGCACCGCCATTTCGGTGCGAGCGTCATTCGCTGTGCGGTACGGCGCGTCAATCGAGATTATGCTATCTCCCTCCAGCATGACGCGCTCGCCATAATGCAGTGACCGGACCGCGTCCCAGGCTTCACCCGCCAGCGCGGGCAAGGCGGTGGCGCAAAACAACACCGCAGTTATACCTACATGATATTTCATGTCTTTCCCTCCAAAAGAAAGTCACCAAAGGCCCGAGGACCGTCTCCGGTTTGCAGTTCCTTGATCACTGACAGCGTGTTGGCGTCGATCAGTGTCACTGTGTTTTCAAACCAATTGGTGACAACCACGGTCTGCCTATCTGCGGTACTGTCGATGCCTTCGGGATATTCACCGACGGCGATCTTGGCCTCATGCTGCAACTGGTCCAAGGAAATGACGCTGACCGTGTCTTCATACTGGTTGCTGACAAAGGCCCGCCCGGCTGCAAAAGTCACGCCATAGGGTCGGTCGCCAACGGGGACAGTGGCCAAAAGCCCACCGCTGACCGGATCCAACACGCTGACATCGTTAGAGCCGACGTTGGAGACAAACAACCGACCATCCGGGGCAAATCGCAAGCCAAATGGCCGGGTGCCAACATCCAGTTGATGACGCAGTTCCAGACTGTCAACCTCAAAAATATACACTTGATTGGCGTCCCGACCAGCAATGGCAAGGAACCGCCCGTCGTCCGAGAGGTCCAGACCGGCGGGGGCCGTACCCACAGGCAGCTCGCCAATCACCTCCAGAGAAACAGCGTCCAGCACCCAGGTCCGGGCGTTGTACCAATCAGAGACAAAAAGCCGGTCACGTTGCGGATCATGGGCAATGCCCATCGGACCTCCGTCCAGCCTGACCTCGGCCAGAACTGCTCCAGTGTCGTGGGCATGACGACGTACGGTTTTGCTGTCAGGGGCAACCGTGAACACTTCGCCGTTGGCCGAGACGGCAATGCCAGCTGGTTGGCCCGGCACCGACCAACGGGCGATCTCGCGACCACTGTCCAGATCCAGCACGCTGAGGGTATTGCCATTCTGACAGGTGACATAGGCAATATCCCCTGCCACGCCGGATGGGGCGGCAAGGGCTAGAATTAAAAGTGTTGCGTCAAGCCTCAGGCGCGCCAAAACGAGCCACCAAAGCATCAAGCCCGGCCTGATAAACACCATTCACTGCAACTATTGCTGCTTCGTCATTCAAATGTTCTGGGGGGTCGTTGTTGGGAAAACCACGATAGAAGGCACCGCGCCATTCAATCAGCGACCCACCGCCATCGCGGGGTTTTACCGTCAGATGCGACGAGTAGTTGGTAACTGGAAGAACTTCGACCTCCACCTCGGTGATCCGATAGGAATAGCTCATTTTCTCGTCACTGAATTTGTACAGTACCTCAGAAATGGTCCGCCCATCCGCATCGCCAAGCGTCAAGACGCGCGTTGCATCGATTGCATTGGCGCCCTCGCCTGTGGAGCTGTGCACAACCGGGTGCCAAGACATATCCTGAAAATTCCCAATGGCCGCCCAGACATCACCCGGCTCAGCAGCAACTACGACGGTCACTTTGGTTTTCTGTCGGGTTGGCCCATGCGCCAGAGCCATCGCAGGGAACATCCCCGCCGCCACGCTCAGCATCAGAAACTGACTTCTTCTCATTCTTCCCCCTTGTCGGGCGTTGCGACTTCTGAAGGCCTTATCCATCGCGCGCACGCAAGGCATCGGATCAGCGAAACAATTTCTTCCCACAGCCAAGCATACCTAGCGGCAGAAAAATCCTTTTCGTTGCATATACCCGTTCTTATTAAATAAGAATCGCAAGTATTCGTAGCGGTGCTACGGTCCGTTTCACAACCCGGCCAAAAGTATCGGTTTCCATCTGCCTCTCTGCGCAGTGAAGTAGAGAAAACTGATCATAACTGGCTGATTGGAGGAGTTTACGTGCTGAAAATTCTGGCCCTGTCCTTAGCGGCGGCACTTGTACTTGGCTCGGCAGCGGTCGCGCTGGCGGTGGAGGTCAGAGCGGCGGTGCTGCGGGTGGATTATCCGGTCCTCTTGCCAATCAGCCGCTATGATCTGCGTCCGACTGATTTGGGCTTTGCCGGCGCTGCGCTGGCGGATGAGGATAACAGCACGACAGGGAGCTTTCTCGGCCACAGCTTTGAAACCACCACCGTTGCCGTGTCTCCGGATCAGGTCGCTGCCGCGCTGGACGAGATCCTCGCCCAGGGTATTCGTCTGGTTGTCATTCAGTCCAATGGTTCTGACCTGTTACGCCTGACGGATCGCGCAGCCGAGGCTGGAGCACTGGTCTTGAATGCCATTGCGCCAGACACCACCCTTCGGGATGATCAGTGCCGGGATAACCTGCTGCACATTGCCCCGTCATATGGAATGCAGGCTGATGCGGTTGCACAGTTTGCGGTGTGGAAGAAATGGAGCAACTGGTTCCTGATCTCGGGATCGAACCCGGCGGATGTGGCCTTGGCCGAAGCCTATCGCCATGCCGCCCGGAAATTTGGCGCGAAAATTGTCGAAGATCGCATCTTTGAAGACACCGGTGGATCACGAAACACCGATTCCGGCCATGTCTTGGTACAACGTCAGATGCCGGTGTTTACCCAGGGCGCACGCGATCATAATGTGGTGATTGCTGCCGACGAAAGTGACTATTTTGCCCGTTATTTGCCGTTCCACATGTGGACCCCGCGCCCGGTTCTGGGTTCGGCAGGAGCGCGGCCAACGACGTTTCACGGCGCTCATGAGGCCTGGGGTGCCACTCAGTATCACACCCGTTTTGAAGAGCTGACCGGGCGCTATGTTCAGCCCGAGGATTACAATGTCTGGCTGGCCCTGCGTGTTGTGGGCGAGGCGGTGACCCGCGCCAGCACCGCCGAGCCGCAGGACATTCTCGACTATGTCCTGTCTGATGATTTTGAACTTGCCGCGTTCAAGGGCCAGAAGGTCACGTTTCGCAATTGGAACGGCCAGCTGCGCCAGCCGATCCTGCTGTACGACGGCTCAATCACCGTCAGTGTCAGCCCGCAAGACGGGTTTCTGCACCAGATTTCGCCGCTCGACACCATGGGGCTGGACCGTCCCGAATCCAAATGCACAGCATTCAACTAGATGGAGACCCGTATGAAATCCATTTTGCTCTCAACACTGCTGGCAACCTTGATCGCGGCCCCGGCCATGGCAGGCAAGGCATTCGTATCCAACGAACGTGGCAATACGGTCACCGTCGTTGACACCGACGGCTGGGAGGTGATCACCGAATTCACCGTCGGCAACCGTCCACGGGGCATCACGGTCAGCCCGGATGGCAAGCTGCTGTATGTCTGTGTGTCAGACGACAGCATTGTGCGGGTTTTCGACACAACAACCTACAAAGAACTCTATACGTTGCCATCAGGGCCTGATCCCGAATTGTTCGTCTTGCACCCGTCGGGCAACCCGCTGTTTATTGCCAATGAAGATGACAATCTGGTCACCGTAACGGACACCAGGACCCGCACCATTCTAGCCGAGATTCCTGTGGGTGTCGAACCCGAAGGCATGGCGATCAGCCCCGATGCAAAATTTGTGGTCAACACCTCAGAAACCACCAACATGGCGCATTTCATTTCCACCGAAGATTTCAAGATCAAATACAACATACTGGTCGATCAGCGCCCGCGTTATGCCCAGTTCTCCGCTGATGGCAGCCGCCTATTTGTGACATCAGAAATTGGTGGCACAGTGGCGGTGATGGACATCGATGCCGATGGCAAGCCAACGCTGGTCAAGAAGATCAGTTTTGAAGTTCCGGGAGTACAGCCGGAATGGCTGCAACCTGTCGGAGTCAAACTCACGGCAGATGGCGGCCGCCTGTTTGTCGCCCTTGGGCCAGCCAACCGGGTGGCGGTGATCGACGGACACAGTCTTGAAGTACTGGACTATATCCTTGTTGGGCAGCGCGTTTGGCAGCTTTCATTTACACCTGATGAGAAATTTCTTTTAACCACAAACGGCAATTCCAACGACATCACAATAATTGATGTGGCCAGGGAAAAGGCGGTCCGCTCGGTGCAGGTCGGTCAACAGCCCTGGGGCGTCGCAGTGATTGAGTGAACAAATAGGAAAATGGACATGAAGAACCTGATATTCGCGGTGCTCACCGCTTGTCTGTCGACCCCG
>PIVL01001134.1 GCA_003354145.1 Paracoccaceae bacterium | reverse complement strand
GCTGCTGGTTGAGTTGCTGCTGGTGGTGCTGTGGGTGGGTTGCTGTGGGTCTTCGTGGAGGACATGTGTTCTGAACCATGCTGCTCTGGTGTGTGTCTTGCTGTGGGTGTCATGGGTGCGATGCCATCGTGCTTTGATGTGTCTTGGCTGTTGTTGCTCTTCTTTGGTGTGGTGTTGTTCTGTCGCTGTAGTTGCTGCTTTGAGTCGGCAGTGGTTGGGTGTGCTGTTGTTCTGTGGGTGCTTGTTGGTCGTCTTGAAGTGCTGTCTCATGAAGTTATTTGGGCCCCTGTGGATGAGGGTGTGGTGTCTTGCATGTGGGTTGCTCTGTGTGGTGTGCTTGATATGTGGACTGTTTGGTGTGCTCATGCTTGGATGTTGTATGCTTTGAAGTAGTGACTGGTGTGTTGTATGAGTGGTGGTACTATGTATCTCCTTCGGAGGTGTGGGGGAGTCTAGGATGGGGAACTTAGTAACTAGTGCTTTTGGAGACTGTGTATGCATGAGAGGCTCTCCAACCTCCCCTGCCTCTGCATTG
>PIVL01001133.1 GCA_003354145.1 Paracoccaceae bacterium | reverse complement strand
CTTCCCGTTTTCCCAACTGATACGGTAAACTTTGGCGCAAGATTGGCGCAAGATGCTGCGCAAGATACGG
Organism: Paracoccaceae bacterium; assembly: GCA_003354145.1. Lineage (GTDB taxonomy): Bacteria > Pseudomonadota > Alphaproteobacteria > Rhodobacterales > Rhodobacteraceae > NORP181. Next base: position 465 of record PIVL01001133.1, on the reverse strand, counting down.
CTTTCTGGGTGTGGGGGTGCTCAGGAAATCTTTCTGACGGAGCCTAGTATTCAGTGCCCAGCATCAATACGGAAAAGAACGCCGAAGAAGCCCAGTACTCAGACGAAGAGCCCAGTACTGAGACGGAAAGAGGTGGCCGTTGGAAGCAGCTCCAGCACTGAAAGCAGTGGGAGCAGCAATTCCGAATGACACCGTAGAGTTCCTGGGTAGCAAAGGCATGACTCATACAAAACCGAAGAGCAATACGGAAAACACGTCCCCAGTACTAAGACGGGAAAGAACAAACTGCAAACACGCCGCGCAAGATTGGCGCAAGTTTGGCGCAAGAAAAATATGTTGGCGCAAGTATTGCTCTAAATGGCTTTCCGCCGACACAAGGAATTTCGATCAACACTCATATCTCGAGGCCCAGTTTTCTTGACTGGAAGTGTATTGGGGGAGATAAATCCTCACAGGGCTCTCTAC
>PIVL01000192.1 GCA_003354145.1 Paracoccaceae bacterium | reverse complement strand
AAGCCGGACGTTTTGACGACGAAATCGTCGCAATGTCGACTGTGATGAAAATGCAGAACCGCGAAACTGGCGAAATCACCGAACATGACGTGACGCTGGAAAAAGACGAAGGCAATCGTCCGGGGACGTCTTTTGAGAACCTGCAGGGCCTCAAGACTGTATTCAGCGGTGGCCGTGTCATCAAAGAAGGCAAATTCATTACTGCAGGCAATGCCAGCCAGCTGTCTGACGGGGCCTCGGCCAGTGTCATCATGGAAGCATCGGTCGCGGAAAAACGCGGGTTGCAGCCACTTGGTCGCTATGTTGGCGTGATGGCAGCAGGTTGCGAGCCGGATGAGATGGGTATTGGCCCGGTCTTTGCTGTGCCAAAACTGCTGGCCGCGCATGGGCTTACGATGGATGATATCGGCCTGTGGGAGCTGAACGAAGCCTTTGCCGTTCAGGTTTTGTATTGCCGCGACAAATTGGGGATTCCCGATGACATCCTGAATGTCGATGGGGGCGCGATCTCGATTGGTCACCCATATGGCATGTCCGGAGCTCGGATGGTTGGCCACGCGCTGATCGAAGGCAAACGCCGAGGCGCGAAATACGTTGTCTGCACTATGTGCGTTGGTGGCGGCATGGGTGCAGCTGGCCTGTTTGAGGTTCTGTAAATATGCGTGACGACAGTCATCTTCCCGCAGCCCTTCAAGGGCTGCGGATTCCTTTGGTTGCCTCTCCCTTGTTCATCATTTCGGTGCCGGAACTGGTCATTGCGCAATGCAAGGCGGGCATTGTCGGATCATTCCCGGCGCTGAATGCCCGCGAGGCCGAAGGCGAGCCGCCTTTGCTTGAGGCGTGGCTGAAACAGATCAACGAGGAGTTGGACAGGCACAATCAGGAAAATCCCGACAATCCGGCGGCGCCATTTGCGGTGAACCAGATTGTACACCGCTCCAACGCACGACTGGAACGTGATCTTGAAATTTGCGCCAAATGGAAGGTGCCGATCTGGATCACGTCACTTGGAGCACGGGTCGAGGTCAACGAAGCAGCGCATTCCTGTGGTGGCATTGTATTGCATGACATCATCAACAACATGTTTGCCAAAAAAGCGATCAGCAAGGGAGCTGATGGTCTGGTTGCAGTGGCGGCTGGGGCCGGGGGTCATGCGGGGCCGCAATCGCCATTTGCTTTGATCCGCGAAATTCGCGAATGGTTTGACGGGCCGTTGTTGCTGTCTGGCGCAATTTCTAACGGTGAATCCTTGCTGGCTGCACGGGCGTTGGGGGCTGATCTGGGGTATATGGGCTCGCCGTTCATTGCCACGCACGAGGCCAATGCACAGCAGGGTTATAAGGATATGATCGTCGCCAGCGGTGCGGATGATATCGTAACATCTTCTTTGTTTACAGGTGTCTCTGGCAACTACCTAAAGCCATCAATCGCAGCTGCGGGAATGGATGCTGACAATTTACCCTCGGCTGATGCGTCGTCAATGAATTTCGGATCTGACCGGGAAAAACCAAAAGCCTGGAAAGAGATCTGGGGCTCAGGTCAGGGTATTGGCACCGTTGATGCGGTAACGAATGTGGCCACTCTGGTCGATCGCGTCGCGCGAGAATACCAAGAGGCCGGAAACAAGCTGGCCGCTGAATTCTGATGGCCGAGTTGTTGGTGATACGTCACGGTCAGGCATCTTTTGGCGCTGATAACTATGATGAATTGTCTGAACTCGGGCACAAACAGTCCGCCTTGGTTGGCGAGGTCCTGCGCGACGTCGGATGGGTGCCGGACCGGTTGGTGACCGGCAGTTTAACGCGGCAAAAGCAAACATTGGTGTCGATGGGGTTTGATGCTGTCCCTGAAACCCATGCCGGGTTCAATGAATATGACTTTCACGATCTGCTAAGTGTCAGGTTTGACGGAAATGTTCCAGACGCGGTGCAGGGCGAGCGCAAAACCCATTTCCGTACTCTGCGCGAAACCATTCTGGATTGGCAAAAGGGCGGGTTGCAAGGCGCACAGGAAAGCTGGCTTGAATTCGTCACAAGGGTCGAGGCGGCGCGGACATTTGCCGTTGATACGAACTTTAAAAAGGTTCTTGTGGTCAGTTCGGGTGGCGCGATTGGGCAATTGACTGCCGCCTGCCTGAATGCGCCGGCCGAACAGATGCTTACACTGAATTTGCAAATCAAAAACACCTCGATTACCCGTTTTATCTTTTCGGGGAACAAGTTTTTCTTGCATGAATTCAATTCAACACCGCATTTGGCTAGCACGGAACGCACGGCGTTTCTGAGCTATAGCTAGGGGGATATGATGGATAACAGTTCTCAAACGCTCGATCTGGATGCGGTCAATTCATACCTGTCCAGCCATTTGCCAGGCTATCGCGGTCCGCTGACAGCCACCAAATTTCAAGTGGGCCAGTCAAACCCGACTTTCTTGCTCGAAAGTCCTGAGAAAAACTATGTTTTGCGGCGCAAGCCACCGGGTGTATTGCTGAAATCTGCCCATGCAGTGGATCGCGAATATCGGGTTCAGGCGGCGCTGGCCGACAGCAATGTGCCGGTCGCAAAAATGTATTTGTTGTGTGAAGACGACAGCGTCATCGGATCGATGTTCTACATCATGGAGCAGATCGACGGGCGTAATTTCATGAACCCCGAGATGCCGGAATTGACCAATGCTGGACGTGGTCAGGTAATTGACGACATGAACCGTGTGCTGGCCGAGTTGCATATGGTGGATGTTGATGCCGTTGGACTGAGTGATTTTGGCCCTCCGGGCAACTACTATGAACGACAGATTGGCCGCTGGTCAAAACAGTATCGCGCGTCTGAGACTGAACCCATTCCTGCGATGGACAAGCTGATGGAGTTTCTGGTCAGTCAGATGCCTGACGACGATGGGCAGCGTACGCTGGTGCATGGGGATTATCGTATTGATAACATGATGTTCCAGAAGGATGGCACCAAGTGTCTGGCAGTTCTTGATTGGGAATTGTCGACCATTGGTCATCCTTATGCCGATCTTGCGTCGGTTATCATGCAGTGGCAAATGCCCACCGGCACCGAAGGTCGCGGGCTTGCCGGTGTGGATCGTGCTGCATTGGGTTTGCCAACGGACGCAGAATTCATTGCCAAATACTGCGCACGGCGCGGGCTATCTGAGATCGACAATTTCGGCTTTTACCTGTCGTTCTGTTTCTTCCGCATGTCCGCAATCATTCAGGGCGTGCTGAAACGGGCGTTGGATGGCAACGCGTCCAATCCGGAACGGGCAATGAAAGTCGGGCAATACGTGCCGGTCTTTGCAGAGCACGGATTAAAGGCGCTAGAGGCGGGTTAAAGCGGAGGGAAAGATGGCAGACACGGATTTCACCACAAACCCGGACGAGGCCAAAGACAGGAATTTTATCACCGCACTGGCCCGAGGGCTGGAAGTGTTGCGCTGTTTTCGTCCCAACGAAGTTGAACTGAGCAATCTGGACATCTCGGAACGTACCGGTCTTCCTAAACCCACGGTATCCCGGCTGACCTATACATTGTGCAAACTGGATTATCTGGTCGCTGATACGCGCACGGGTAATTACCGCCTTGGGGCAGGGGTGCTGCAACTAGGGTTCGGCGTTTTGTCTGGCATGGAAATCGGCCAACGCGCCTCGGATGAGATGCGCGCGCTTCGCAATGGGCCCAATTCGTATATCACCTGTGCAATTGGCGAGGTTCACAGGTTGGACGTGGTTTATGTCGGGGTTCACCGATCCCGCGAAGATGTGTCGCTGACCATGCATGTCGGGTCTCGTTTGCCGCTGTTCTTTTCTGCCATGGGTCGGGTTATTCTGGTGGCGATGACGGATGAGGACCGCGAAACCGCATTTAGGCGGATGCAGACAGAGCAGCCAGACAAATTGCAGGCGGCTCAGGTTAGCTATGAACAGGCAGTTCAGGAATACGAAACTTTGGGATATTGCACGGGTTATGGCGACTGGCGCCCTGATGTGAACGGCATCGCCGTACCAGTGTTTTCGCTGAATGGATCAAAGGTCTATGGGTTGAATATTGGTGGGCCGTCGTTTCATGTTAAGAAAAAGCAGCTTGAAGGGTACTATGCCAAGCGGCTGATTGAAGCGGCAAAAACGCTGAGCGTTCGCCCCTAGGTGCAATCAGAATCCCATGGGTTCGGAATTGGTCGTTTTGGCGAACCTTTGTTTCGCTATGCGAACCTGCTTGGGACCATTGGTTTCGCGCTAACATGCGAAATACAGCACAATATTTGTCAAATGAAGCTTGCCTTACAAATTATTTTCTTGCGAAATCGTGAATTGGAACACTAGGTCAATTCACCTATAAGGTGTTTAGCGCGAGGCGGGATTTGGTCGGAAGTTCCAAAAAAGGACGAAAATATTGCCTTGTTTGTTGTAGCTACAGTCGAGCCATCGTTAAATCACTCCCTAATAGGTTGATTTGTTTCGCCGTGGTTCGTCGTGAGAAGTTTGACAGGTTTGTTTACAATCCAAATGATGCAAATTTCGCAGCGGTATGTCCGACTACAATGCTTGACTTTGGCCTCTGATCTGCAAGACTTTTGCCAAGCTCGTAGCGATGCGTCAGCACCCGAAAGCGGGCTTCTAAAAATTTTGGGAGAATTACATATGCGCAAAACAGTCAAACTTGGTCTAGGAGCGGCACTTGCTCTGACCGTCAGTGCTTCGTCCTTGTTCGCCGAGAACATCAAGATCGCCTTTATCGAGCCGTTGTCCGGATTCATGGCCGGAACCGGCACCAGTGGTCTGCATCAGTATGAATTCGCGGCTGAAACTCTTGTCAACGCCAACGGTGGTGTTCTGGGCGGCGACATGTTTGAAATCGTCGCTTTTGACAACAAACTAAGCGGCAAGGAATCGCTGGTTCAGTTGCAGGTCGCAATTGATCAGGGCATTCGTTTTGTCGCGCAGGGTAACTCTTCCGGGATCGCGCACGCACTTATTGATGCGATCAACAAACACAACAAACGTAACCCCGACGATCTGGTTATGTTCCTGAACTATTCCGCTGTTGATCCCGCGCTGACAAATGACAAGTGCAGCTTCTGGCATTTCCGCTTTGACGCCAACGCTGATTTCAAAATGGATGCGTTGACCGACGTGATGGCGGAAAACGAGGATCTGAAAAAGGTCTATATCATCGGTCAGGACTATTCATTTGGTAAGGCTGTGGCCGCTGCGGCTGTTAGTGATTTGGGCAACAAACGCCCCGATATCGAGGTCGTAGGAAACGAACTGCATCCAATCATCAAGGTTAAGGACTTTACCCCTTATGCCCGCAAAATCATCGCGTCCGAAGCAGATGCCGTGATCACCGGCAACTGGGGCGCTGACATGGTTGGTCTGGGCAAGGCGATCCTTGATTCCGGCTTTGAAGGTCCGATCTACACCTACTACGCCGCTGCGGATGGTATCACCGCAACATTTGGTGAAGCTGGCAAAGGATCTTTGTATCTGGTTGGCACTGACCAACTGAACCCACCGGTTTCTGATCGTGCTGCTGATTATATCACCGCCTATAAAACCAAATATCCAGATGGTGACATTAACCAGGCGCGGATCGTGAACGTGGTTGAAATGCTTGCCAAGGCAATCAACGAAGCAGGTTCGGCAACAGATATTGTTGCGATTGCCAATGCCTTTGAAGGTATGGAGCACGACAGCATTTGGGGAAGCAAGATCGTCATGCGTGCCAAGGACCACCAGGCGATTCAGGATATTCACATCTCAGAGCACACCGACGAAGGTGCGGTCTTTGATTATGATAACTCTGGATACGCCCCGGTTGTTAAAAGCACAGTCAAAATGGCCGGTGCAGACAGTGCCACCACATGTGACATGAAACGGCCCTAAGCGACACAGGCTGTCGCGCCGACTATCTGCGGCGCGGCAGCCATCTTGAAATCAATCAATAAAAAACGACCAAAGGGGGAGGGGACATGGAGCTAATTCTTGTCAACCTGATCGACGGACTTGTGTATGGGCTTTTGCTGTTTATGCTTTCTGCCGGGCTTACACTTATATTCTCGATGATGGGTGTGCTGAACTTTGCACATGCCAGCTTTTACATGCTGGGCGCGTATTTTGCCTATCAGATCAGCACCTATATGGGGTTCTGGATGGGATTGCTGATCGCGCCTGTGGTCGTTGGAATCGCGGGTGCCGGCGTTGAACGCTATGGTTTGCGGCGGGTCCACCAATATGGTCACGTACCCGAATTGATATTCACGTTTGGACTGGCGCTTCTGATCGAAGAATTCGTGCAGTTTATCTGGGGCAACAGTCAACTGCCTTATAACGAACCGGCCATTTTGGATTTTGCTTTGTTTTCAATCGGCAGCAACGATATTGCTGCCTACAAAGTGTTCATGATCTTTGTGTCGATCGGCATATTCCTTGCTCTGTTGTACGTTCTGACCCGCACCCGGGTGGGAATGGTCATTCAGGCCGCGCTTAGCTATCCGCGTACGGTCGAGAACCTTGGTCATAATGTACCATTGGTGTTCATGGGGGTGTTTGGCGTTGGCACTGGCCTTGCAGGCCTCGCCGGTGTGATCGCCGGCCCACAACTGGGAACATTTCCCGGTATGGCGATTTTGCTTGGCTCAATTGTGTTTGTAACCATCGTTATTGGCGGTCTTGGTTCACTTTGGGGAGCACTGGTTGCGTCGCTGCTGATTGGCTGGATGACAACTTTTGCAGCTTCATCAAGTTTTCAGTTTGCTGATATTCTACTGGCGCTTGGCATGGAAAAACCGGCCGAAATGTCCGAAAGCGCGCTGCGCGATCTCTGGACCCTGACACTGCCGCAAATTGGCCCGATCTTGCCATACATGTTGATGGTGCTTGTTTTGGTTGTGCGCCCTTATGGCCTTTTCGGAAAGCGTGACGCATGAGCGATACAACTCAAAAAACCGCTGTTCGCCCAACAGGCGTAACTATGTCAATGGCGCTGCCATGGCTAATTGCCGGAGCGTTCCTGCTGGTGATGCCGTATGTTTTTACGTCAAATTCGGCCATCACCATCATGAATCAGATGGCGATCACCATTATTTTTGCGCTGTCTTATAATATGTTGCTTGGACAGGCTGGCATGCTGAGCTTTGGTCATGCCGTCTATATGGGTGTGGGCGGATTCATGTGTGTTCACATCATGAACTATGTCGAAGACTATTCGATCCCGCTTCCTTTGCCATTGCTGCCGTTGTTTGGTGGTCTGTTTGGGCTGGGTCTGGCGACTATCGTTGGTTCGTTTTCTACCCGTCGCGCCGGGACGGTCTTTGCAATGATTTCACTGGGCGTCGGTGAACTGATCGCGGCCTGTTCAATCATCATCGTGGCGTTCTTTGGCGGCGAAGAAGGCGTCAGCGGAGACCGAACCATGGGTTTGCCGTTCTTTGGAAATGAATTCCTGCAACAGATTGACGTCTATTACCTGATTTCATTCTGGGTGATGCTGTCGGCCCTATTGATGTTCCTGTTCTCACGCACACCAGTTGGTCGTATGGCCAACGCTGTTCGTGACAACCCGGAACGCGCCGAATTCCTTGGCTATTCTGCTCGCTGGGTTCGGTACTATTCGTTCTGCGCCGCTGGCTTTTTCGCCGGGATCGCAGGCGGGTTGTTTGCTATCAGTTACGAAATTCTGACGGCGGAAAACCTGGGGCTTCTTCTTTCCGGGGAAATTCTTTTGATCACCTTTCTGGGTGGCGTCGGGTTCTTCTTTGGTCCGATCATTGGAGCAATCGTGTTCACGCTGTTGCAAACGGTCCTAAGCCTGCAAACAGAGCTGTGGCAGCTTTATGTCGGCGCCTTGTTTGTCGCGACGGTGATGTTTTTTCCAGGTGGTCTGGCTGGCGTTTTGATGATGCATGTTCCGGCGATCCGGTTGGGCAACGCCAAATTGCTGGTCGTACCTTACATCAAAACGCTGATACCGGCGACAATTGGGATTTTGGCCATCTCAGGGTTTATTGAAATCTTGTTCTATAGTCGCCATGCGCCGGTGGGTGAGACTGAGATGACGGTGTTCTGGACCGATATCGACACGGCAAGCATAGTGCCGTGGATCGTCACGGTCGGGCTGGCTTTGGTTTGCTTCTGGATCACCAAACGCAACGCACCAGAACTGGTGGAAACATGGCATCGAGCCAACGCAATTGATGGAGGTAAAGCATGACCGCTGCCGCACTTGAACTGGACGGTTTGCGCAAGAGCTTTGGCAAAACCGAGATTATTCGGGGCGTCAATCTGTCGATTGCACCGGGTGAACGCCACGCAATCATTGGGCCAAACGGGGCAGGGAAATCTACCCTGTTCAACTTGATTACCGGACGGTTTCCGAACAGCGGTGGTAAAGTCAGCCTGCATGGTAATGATCTCGCCGGAAAAGCTCCGTTTGAGATCAATCGCATGGGGCTGTCCCGGTCATTTCAGATCACCAATATTTTTCCGAAAATGTCGGTGTTTGAGAACGTGCGATGTTCTCTGTTGTGGTCGAAAGGCTACAAGTATTCATTCTGGACGATGGTATCGAAGTCACAGGATCTGACCGATGCGGCGGATGCCATTCTGGAACAGATCAACCTGACGGCACGGCGTGATTTACCTGCGGGTGTTCTATCCTATGCTGAACAACGTGCGCTTGAGATTGGCATTACTATGGCTGGTGGTGCTGATGTCATCATGCTGGACGAACCTACCGCCGGGATGAGCCATTCTGAAACTGACTATATCGTTGATCTGATCCGAAAGGTGACCGAAAACAAAACCCTGATCATGGTCGAACATGACATGGGCGTGGTATTTGGTCTGGCCGATTATATATCGGTTCTGGTCTACGGCGAAATTATCGCAACCGGGCGCCCGGAAGAAGTGCGCGCCAATCCCAAAGTGCAAGAAGCATATCTGGGCGCGGCATTGGAGGAAGAGCACTAAGATGCTGGAAGTCACTGATCTTCATGCCTTTTACGGCAAATCGCACATCCTTCAGGGTGTAAACTTGAACATACAAGAGGG
>PIVL01001132.1 GCA_003354145.1 Paracoccaceae bacterium | reverse complement strand
TAAACAATATCATTGGAACAACATCAGGGGTTCAATCACAATTAAACACAAAGCAAAACTTATTAAACAATGGTAGTGATATTACAGTTGATGTAGGTCGTGGAGATGTCTACTTAGAAAATAATGCAAACGATAACACAGACGGTGCTGGTGTGACTTTGAGAACAAGCGACAATCCTAATAATGGCAGTATATTTGCTGTCCGTTCCAGTGGACAAGGTTGTCGGCTGTTGGTTGGTCAGAACATTACAACTACAGGAGATAACAAATTTTATTGTGGATATACTGGGGAAATTGGAGAAGAGAACGACACAACCAAGTACAATCACAGCCTCACCAACATTGACGTTAGCTTTGGTACACCTGTTACCTGTAGCTCCGACCTCACAGTAAACGGCTCTCTTATCGGTGGACTTGTTGCTAATGGAGGGTCAGGAAACAATGTACTGAATTCAGTTGTCGGCGACGGAAAAGTAGCGAATATTTTCGGGCAATCGCCTATAAGCGTTAGCGCCGTCTATGACCCAGCAGGTAGCA
>PIVL01000191.1 GCA_003354145.1 Paracoccaceae bacterium | reverse complement strand
CACTATGTTTCGGGCGCGGCCAAGCCTGTACACTGGACCGGAGAGCCGCACGCGGTTGTCTCAATGAAGCTTGATTTCGACGGCTCGGTCACTGTGCTCACCGGGGCCTCGGATATTGGACAAGGGTCCACAACCATCGTGGCGCTGGCCGCAGCCGAGATCATGCGCATCGATCTGGGCCGCGTCCGCGTGGTCACCAATGACAGCGTCATCACCCCCAAAGACAACGGCTCTTACTCAAGTCGGGTCACCTTTATGGTTGGGAACGCTGCTATTGAGGCGGCTAAAGCAATGCGCGCCAAGCTGATCGATGCCGCCGCTGGCTTGCTTGATGTGGCACCCCAAGAGGTGGATTGCGAGGCCGAGACTTTCTTTGTCAAAGGCAGTTCGCAATCGGAACTGCCGTTTCAGGACGTCGCCATCGCAGCACTTGCCAAAGAAGGCACAATCACCGTCAAGGGCACTTTCTCGACACCCGTCGAGGCACAAGGCGGCAAACATCGCGGCGGAGCTGTTGGCTCGACTATGGGGTTTTCCTATGCCGCTCAGGTGGTTGAGGTCAGCGTGGATGAGGCCACGGGCCAGATCGACATCGAAAAAATCTGGGCCGCGCTGGATTGCGGATATGCAATCAACCCGCTTGCGGTTGAGGGGCAGATTGAAGGTTCAGTCTGGATGGGTATGGGTCAGGGCCTTTGTGAAGAGACCAACTATCTTGATGGTCTGCCAGCGCACGCCAACCTGACAGATTATCGGGTGCCGACCATGGCAGAGTCACCCCCCATCGACGTTCAGATTGTCGAAAGCATCGACCCGCTGGGCCCGTTCGGAGCCAAAGAGGCTGGCGAAGGCGCTTTGTCGGGCTTTCCACCCGCTCTTGTTAACGCGGTGGCCGACGCTGTTGGCATGGATGTGAATTTCCTGCCGGTCACCCCGGACCGGGTGCTTGAGGCATTGACCAAATATCGACGGGCTCTCCGTCGCAAGGAGGCCGCGACATGACCGAAGCCCTGCCGCAATTTCAATTGCTCGCGCCCGGCTCTGTGGCCGAGGCGGTCGCCGCTTTGAATGAAACACCTGACGCTGTTGTCTGCGCTGGTGGAACGGATCTGGTGGTACAACTTCGCAAGGGGCTGGCCGAGGCCGAAACACTGGTAAGTCTGAGCGGCATTGCCGAACTGAATACGATTGAGGTGACCGACGCGGGCCTTAGCATCGGCGCCGGAGTCACCCTTGCCGATATTGAAAACGATGCCGGAATTGCCCGTGATTACCCAGCCGTTGCCAAAGCCGCCTCGATGATTGCCGGGCCCAGTCACCGCACGGTGGCAACGGTTGGCGGAAACCTGTGTCTGGACACGCGCTGTGTCTATTACAACCAAAGCCATTGGTGGCGCAAATCCAATGCGTTCTGCCTGAAATACAAGGGTGACATCTGTCACGTTGCCCCCAAGGGCAACCGCTGCCGCGCGGCCTTTAGCGGTGATCTGGCTCCGGCTTTGATGGCGCATGGCGGCGAAATCGAAATTGTCAGCCCAACTGGTGCACGCCGACTGCCACTGGCCGAATTCTATCAGGAAGACGGCGCAGATCATCTGAAGTTAGCCGCAGGTGAGATTGTGGTCGCGGTACATCTGCCACCTCCGGGGCCAGCTTCGGATTACGAGAAAATCCGTGTCCGCGACTCGATCGACTTTCCACTGGCGGGAGTTGCTGTTGCCTGTTCGAAATCCGACGATGGTCAGGCCCGTTTCACCGTCGCCATCACCGGCACCAATTCGATGCCTGTTTTGATCGAACCTGACGGACCACTGTTGCCTGACGCCGATAAGGAGGTCTATTTTGCCGCGCTTGGGAAGCAAGTACAAAAGTCAGTCTCTCCACAACGCACAACTACCATTGCGCCACACTATCGCAGGCTGTCAGCGGCGGCCGTGACCGTGCGGCTTGCCAGAGCCCTGTTGTGACCGACAACGTGCCGGGAACCCATTGGCAGGACGCTGATGGGCTTCACATCGACACGCGTGGATTGCAACCACCGGATCCCTTTGTGGCAGTTATCTGGCACATCGAACAGCCAGGTCAACAAGGCCCGGTTACGGTGTACCTGGACCGCAATCCGATTTACCTTTTTCCGGAACTGGCCGAACGTGGCTGGAGCTACGAATACGCACTAAACACCGCCGACGAAGTGCATCTGATTTTGAGGTGCGAGACATGAACATTCCCGGAAGCTTTCTTGGCGGCGCGCAGGACCGGCTGTTGCCGGCCTCCATCCCGTTCCGTTTTTTTCTTTCAGCATCGGTGTTTCATGTCCTGGCCTGGGCAGTGTTGTTTCTGGCCGCCGACGATTTGGCCGGATATCGCGGCGGTACCGGATTGGTTCTGGCAGCCATCCACCTGGCCACGCTGGGGGTGCTGGTCATGACGGCGATCGGCGCCAGCTATCAGTTGTTGCCTGTTGTTACCCGCCGACCAATGGCACGCAACTGGCCCACAAGGCTTAGCTTTTGGCTGCTGCTGCCCGGTATCTGCGCGATGACCTGGGGAATGGCCACCAACGCATTGGGCGCAATGAGTCTTGGCTCGTATCTTGTTACGTTGGGTCTGTTTGTGTTTGCTGTTCTGACGGCAGATAACCTGCGTCGCACCGGCGGCATTCCCGAGGTTTCAGCACATGTCTGGCTGGCACTGGTCGCGTTGGCCGTGTTTGTGCTGATTGGCCTGCTGTTGATCCGCGACCTTGAAACCGGGTTCCTTGCCGATCACCAGGGCTTGGCGCTGGTGCATATGATTGTTGCCAGCTTTGGTTTCATGGGGCTGCTTGTGCTGGGGCTTAGCCTTGTTCTGATCCCGATGTTCGTGCTGTCCCGCAGCCTGCCTGCGCGACCGGGGTGGGCGCAGGCCGGGTTATCAGTTCTTGCTTTGACAGGTTTTTCTACCGGGGTGATTTTCGACGTTCCACCGCTGCAATGGCTGGCATTGGCGCCGGGATTCGCGGCGGCTGCCTGCTATTTGTGGCTAATGCGCATGGCGTTGAAAACGTCTATGCGCAAGCGGCTGGGTCTGCCGTTCGTCTTGATGCGCGCGTCCTGGGGCCTGCTGGTTCTGACGCTTGTAATGGGCGCGCTGACACTGACCAATATAGGCATTCCCAACGGGCCTGCCCTTACCGGTTTTCTTCTTGTTGCAGGCTGGCTTTTAACCTTTTTGACAGGGGTTCTTCAGCGCATCATGCCATTTCTTGCCTCAATGCACGTTGCTGATGAATCCGGGCTGCCTCCCCTCCTGTCAGACCTGTCTGCCGAAGGCCCACTTAAGATTCATGCGGTCTGCCATCTGGCGGCTTTGGCGGCCTGTTCTTTTGGAATTCTTCTGGACCTGACTTTGCTGGTGCAAGTCGGCGCTGCACTTGGCTGTGTCGGTGCAGTAGCCTTTGCTGGGTCTGCAGGTTACGTGGCCACAAAATTGAAACGACAGGCTTCATCAAATTGAACAGTTTAGCTGCCAAGGGTCAGATTTGGCTCTTGTCAGCATTAAATAAGTATTGTAGTACCTAAATAGCTGTTTTAGTATTTTCCCACATGAGGCATGACCCAAAATGAGTTTCTCGCGCCGTACCGCCCAGCTTTTGCACGAAGACCACCAGGCCACGGTCGCGGTGATCGAATCCCTTGACCAGTTGATTGCCAAAGCGCGCAAAAAGGCACCAGATATCAGCGACCCGAAGGTTCAGAAAACCCTGAAAAATGCAGGCGGTGCAATCGAAGAAGAAATCAGCCAGCATTTCGCATTTGAAGAAAATGAGCTGTTCACCCGGCTTGAGGACATGGGAGATGTCGGAATCGGCGAGCATCTGCGCTCGGAACATCGCGCCCTGCTTCCGCTTGGCCAGTCGGTCGCAGAATTGGCGCGCGACGCGCTGGCGAATGGATTTACCGACGAAAGCTGGCCCAAGTTCCGCAATGTCGCAGCTGAGCTGATCGAACGCATGCTTGCCCATATCCAGAAAGAGGAAATGGCACTGTTGCCAGCACTAGAAGACCTGCTGGATGCAGAAACCGACATGGAACTGTCTACTGCATATGCCGACACCCATTAATCGAAGCGAGGCCAACATGACAGAAACGCTTGAGCAAATTTCAGTCAAACCCCTGTCACCGCAGGATTTGAACGCTGTTGTTGCGATTGACAAAGCGGCCTCCGGGGTTTCCCGGCGGGGATATTTTGAAAAGCGGCTTCTCGCCGTGATAAACCAGCCTGGCGAATTTGCGTTTGTCGGTGCTTATGCGAAAGACAGGTTGGTGGGGTTTGCTTTTGCGAAACTTGTCACCGGAGAGTTCGGAAAGTCCGGCGCAAGCGCTTCGCTTGATGCCATCGGGATTGATCAAAATTTCGGATTGCAGGGCGTCGGCCAGAAGATCCTTGACGAGGTTGAAGCCGTCCTGCGCCACAAGGGCGTTACAAGCCTGACCAGCCAGATCAACTGGGATCAGTGGCCGGTTCTCAGTTTCTTTGCGCATGCCGGGTTTCGGATGGCACCGGGCATAGTTCTGAACCGCACCACCAGCGAATTGCCTCAGGAACTTGAGGACGACCCGGCAGATGATATCAATGAGGTGGACTTTAGCTCGCCCGATGGCGACGCTGGAAACGCCCTGTCACATGATCGCGTTCCGGTACGCTCAATGGAGGCCTCGGATCTGGCGAAAGTCATCTCGATTGATGCCAAAAATTCCGGGTCTGACCGAACTGACTATTACACCAGAAAATACGACGACAACGCCAATCATGCCGGAGTCCGCGTTTCGCTTGTGGCCGAGCAGGACGATTTTCCGGTCGGGTTCATCATGGCACGTGTGGATTTCGGCGAATTCGGCCGCACCAATGCAGAGGCCGTCATGGATTCCCTCGGGGTTGATCCCGGATTTCAGGGTCAGGGTATAGGCCATGCACTGATGGCCAAGCTCATGGTCAACCTTGCCATCCTTCGGGTGGACACTGTGCGGACCGAAGTAAACTGGCAAGACGTGGCGCTGATAAGCTTTTTCAGGTCGGTCGGATTTGAAAAGGCGCAGTGCATTTCGCTTATCAAAACATTCTGAGCGCGAATGGTCATTCGTCGCGTCTAACCCTCACCAGACCCCTCAGGCTTTGTCCTGCAGGGGTCTTTTTGACAGGCCGGTCTCGGCACGAAACCGGCCTGTTGTCTGGAAAATGACTGGTTCAGGAATTACTGCAGCGAATCGTATTTTGCCTGCAACTCTTCTTCGGATTCCTCCCAATCCGGGTTCGGTACGATGCACTCTTCGGGACAAACCAGCTTGCACTGCGGTTCATCTTCTTCACCTACGCATTCGGTGCATTTCATCGGGTCGATGATGTAAAACGGGTCCCCGTCTTTGATCGCCTCATTCGGACAAACCGGCTCGCACGCGTCGCATGCGGTGCAAGGGTCAACAATCATTAGCGCCATTTCATAGTCTCCTTTCTAGTCTTCAAGATGCTTTCAGAAGTGTCCCCGAGGCGGCGAGCTTATCAAAGCGGAACGCGCCCCACAGTGCCGCGCCAATGGCGCCGGCATAAATTGAATCCGGGTTGTTAATGACCTTTGCATCGACACCCTTCATCTTGGCCAACTGTTCACGCATGGCCTCGCACAGACCTTCGTCCAGAGCCAGCCCGCCAGTCATCATGATCAGGTCACTTTTGACCCCGATCGATTTAAGCAACCGCGCCAGACGGCTGGCCATGGAAAGGTGGATACCCTTCAGAATGTTGGGCGAGGTGATGCCGCGCGACACCATGTTGATCACGTCGGTTTCAGCCAACACAGCACAGATCGACGACACCTCTTCCGGATCGTCGGCCTGCATTGACAGATCGCCGATCTCGTCCTGCGCTATGCCCAGATAGCGGGCAATGTTCTCCAGAAATTGCCCCGAGCCGGACGCGCACTGGCTGGTCATTTTATAGTTGGTCACCTTGCCCCTTGCGTCGGTGATCATGGCGCGGCCATGCAAGGCCCCACAATCAAGGATCGCGACGGTTTTGGGGTCAAGGAAACGTGCTCCGCGTGCGTGGCTGGTCATCGAATAGAAGTGTCCGGTATGGAACGGAATCGCCTCGCCTTCGCCAGTCGTAGCAACATAATCCAGGTCACTTTCTTTGACACCCGCGTCTTCCAGCGCCTGATCAAATGCCTCGCGGGACAATTGCATCGGGTCGCGCTGGCGGATTCTGAGAGTACAGCGCGACAGCCATTCTTCTTTGCCGTTTTCTATTCGGAAAACCGCCACTTTTACCGCACCTGTGCCGACGTCAATTCCTGCTGTCAGAGTCATGCTTCAATCCCTTCCAAACGGCCCTCGGCGGCGCGGCGGGCAAACTCGGCTCCGCCCAATGCGCCAGTGTAAATCGAGTCCGGGTTGATGTTGATCGTCACTTCACCGTAGTTTTCGGCGATCAGTTTCTTCAGTTCGCGAACCGCGGCCTCGTTCTTGGCCACTCCTCCTGTAAACGTCATCTGATCGGCCACGCCGCCAGATCTTGACAGGATCGAAACCGCTCGCAGAATGATGGCACGGTGCAGACCGGCAAGGATATCTTCGCGTTTCTCGCCCAATGCAAGACGGTCGCGCAGTTCAGCCCCGGCAAAAACCGTGCAAGTCGAGTTGATCCGAGCCGGCTTGTTGGACTTCATGGCAAGCGGGCCCAGTTCGTGCAGGCCCATGTTCATTTCATCAGCAATATACCCCAGATAACGCCCGCACCCGGCGGCGCATCGGTCGTTCATCTGAAAGTTTTCAACGATACCGGTCGCATCGACCTGAATGCCTTTGGTGTCCTGACCGCCAATGTCCAGTACGGTGCGGGTTTCGGGATACATCATATGTGCCCCCAACCCGTGACACAGGATTTCCGAACGAATATGCTCTTTTGAGAAAGGCAGCGTCACGCGACCATAACCGGTACCGACCAGATAGGTCTCTTCCAGCTCGATCCCCAGCGCGTCTTCGGCCTTTTTGCCCAGTTCAGCCGCCGTTCCAGCGCCTTCTTTGGCCACACGCCCCAAGGCGTTCTTGAACTTTTCATCCAGACTGCCGGAAGGCGGACGGTTCTCGACCGCGATTATGGATTTGTCATAGATGTTCAGAAGGATGTCATAAGAAATCCCGGACTCGCGCCCGACTTCTTCGGCGATAGAAAGATAGTGTGATCCGGCAATGTCGCGGAAAAAGTCCGATTTGCGTTCGGCCCCCGGCGCATACAAGGCCGGCGCTTCTGCGCGCAGCCTGAGGAACACTTCGGCCAATGCTGCTTTTACACCGTCGCCAATTTTCTCAAACCGCTCTCCACGCACAAGCCGGGTGCAGGTTTCTTCAAGATCGGTCAGTTGCTCAAGAAACTGCTCAAGCCGGAACGAGCGTTCAAGAGCACCGAGGAACTCTTCTACCTCGCTGCCAAGCGTCCCATCGCCACCGAATTCCCGGCGAAACAGGGTAAAGCGCGCGTCGATCTTGGCCTCTTCGGATGCAACCGAACAGGCGGTTCCATAGTTCGAACGGGAATTGGTGATACCACGCCCCAGAACGCGCTCTTCCTCGTCCATCAACACAGCCTTTGTGGTGGTTGAGCCGAGGTCGATGCCTACAAATGTCTTCATGCCGCTACCCCTTTTCCACTGCGTTTCTGTTCGACCATCTGGAAATAGCTTTCCAGGCGGTTTTTGACGTTGGCCGCCGAGAAATAGCGCGGATCAACCAGATCGGTTTCGATAAACGCGGCGGGTTTGCCAGTGCGCTTTTCAACTTCGCGCATGATCAGCAATTGACCTGCCGAGAAGCTGTTGCAGCTTTTGATCGAGTTGATCAGCAGGCCGTCAGCTTCGTACTCGTTTATGTAATCGGTCAGCATGTCGATGCGCATGGGCAGGCTGCGGTTGGTGTAGACGCCAAGGCAATATTCAGCGAGCGATTCAAGCGGGCGATCAGGATCATGACGGAAGCCGTAGTCATAAGTTCCACCCACTTTGGTGTAACTTGACGCCACCACGGTTGCGCCTTCTTCATAGAACATCTTCCAGAACTGGCGGAACGAGGTGTAGTTTGGCGGCCCTTCGACCACGAGCCGGTATTTCTCTTCACCCATGGGCCCGTCGGGTGTGACCGGTCCAAGGTTTTTCAGCATCCGCTCGTCGACCTCTTCGCGCAGGAATTTGTAGTAGTCGATAGCGTCATCGGTTCCCCTGAAGGCACCAAAAATCGGCCCGATATAATAGATGCCGCCAAAGTAGGCATCGATCGGTGAACGTTTGTTCTTGCCGGTCTGCAGGATGTAAACCAGATCGTCCTCGGCTTGCGCTGATTTCTTCAGGTACTCGCGCAGGCGGTCGATGTCGAACTTGACACCCGAGACCTCTTCCAGTTTTGGGATCACAGTTTCTTTGAACTGTTTGACCATGTACTGAATCATGTTCGGCGTCACTTTGCCGTCTGCCATGTACGGGGTTTGCAAAAAGATTGTCGGGCATTTGTACTGCTCGCGCAGCAGTTCGAACCATTTCAGAAAGGTAAAACATCCGGTGTAGGATAAAAGCAGCACATCGGGCTTGGGCAGTTCTTTGCCGTTTGGGCCGATATTGCCTTTCAACATCATACCGATGTCTGACTTTACATAGGTACAAACATCTTCAGAATGGCCAGCGCGCTCTGCTTCCATAATGTACTGACCCGATTGCCTGCGCAGACCACTTTGGATCGCGTTCACCTCGGGCAGGTTGTTGACAAAATCAAAGCACATCAGCAGTTCGTTCAGATTGCCCGGAACAAAGGTCGAGGCCACCTTTTCTCCTGTGTCAGGAGCACTGGTCAGGCGGTCGTAATGCGCTGCCATCATTTGCTTTTGCTTGATCATCGAGGCGTCCTTGAGAACGTCTTCGGACTGGGCTTTCACGATTGAAGGTTTCATGCTGCGCTCCACAATTTGATTGAGTCGACAAATGTGCCTGCCTGTTCACGGATTGGCTGCATTTGCCCTGAGTTTTCAGCGTATTTGAATGCGATGAAGGGG
>PIVL01001131.1 GCA_003354145.1 Paracoccaceae bacterium | reverse complement strand
TTACGGGCGTAAATGCCTCCACCGATGACCCCGGACGTCACGATTTCATCGCAAGGGTCGCCAAAAGTAGCACATAAGCAAGGAGGGGGATCGGAGGGCATCGCACGCGAGTAACAGAGGGGGTCAAGGGGGCATGGTTTCGGGCCGGGAACCTCGTGCGCAAAGTGCGGGATGCCTCGGCTATTTCTGCCTTTTTTGCCGTTTTCGGGGCAGGAAATCGCGTCATACCCTCGTGATCGGGCGCGGGGTTGGGGGCGGCCCCGGGCGCCCTGAAAAAGGGGGGCACGGCCCGCACTCCAATCACGAGGGTATGACCGCTCCAACGGCGTCAAAACGCACCCCCCCAAAAACAGGCGCATTTTGGCCGGTTTCCGGCGGTACGGGCCGGATGTTCCGTAAATGGGCGTATCCGGGCCCGCCCCGCATGCCCCGGACGCCGATGCGCGTGCGGCGAGCCCAAGCATAAAATCGCGGCCAACGGGCCGCGGTCCAAAAACGCACAGGTCGCAGGCGAGACGCCCATTTCCGGGCCAAGAG
>PIVL01001130.1 GCA_003354145.1 Paracoccaceae bacterium | reverse complement strand
CGTGGCGGACAATATTGATGTGACCTTTCCCACCGGTGTGGCGGTGGGGCTTTTGGGACGCAACGGGGCGGGTAAGTCGAGCCTGCTCAAGATGATCGCGGGCACCATGGATCCGGACCGGGGCGAGGTTCTGTCGGATGGGGCGATCTCTTGGCCCGTGGGGTTTGCGGGCAGTTTTCATCCTGAACTGACCGGCGCACAGAATGTGCGGTTCGTAGCGCGAGTCTACGGTGTCGACACCAACACGCTGATCGATTTTGTCGAGGATTTCGCCGAGCTGGGCCAGCATTTCCAACTGCCGTTCCGCAGCTATTCCTCGGGTATGCGGTCGCGGTTGGCCTTTGGTACTTCGATGGGGATCAAATTTGACACCTATCTGGTGGATGAAGTGACCAGCGTCGGCGACGCGGCGTTCAGGTACAAGAGCGAAAAAGTGTTCAAGGCGCGCATGGCCGACAGCGGCGCGGTTGTGGTGTCCCACGGCCTGCCAATGCTCAAACGCATGTGTCAGGCGGGGGCGGTGCTGGAAAACGGCGAG
>PIVL01000502.1 GCA_003354145.1 Paracoccaceae bacterium | reverse complement strand
CCCGGCGCGCGCGTTGCAAGACGCAACATTGCAGGCATCGGTGTCAGCGTATATTCGGCGGCGCGTAGCAGAAACACGCGCATCTCATCGCGCATCGGGGCCGCGTCCAGTACCCGAATGACCGACCGGACCCGCGCCAGATCAAAATCCCCTTTGCCTGGACCCCAAACCACTCCCAGCACTTTGCGCGGCCCCAAAGGCACCTCGACAAATGCGCCAATATGGCAACCACCTTCAGGTGCTTTATAGTCCAGCGTCCGGCCCAATGGCTGGGTTGTCAGAACTCCGACCAACGCGCCTTCGTCAAAAAAGTCAGGACTGGTCACAAAGCATCTTTCTGTATTGCAGAGTCGTCAAGCTACTAGCATGGCAGATCACGCGTTAAAGCCAAGCCAAACAAAACCTAAAATTTCAAAAAGGCAGCAGCTCGCAGCCAGGATCAAATAACAAAGCAAGGCTGGTTCGGCATGAATTTGCCTAACTTGACTGCATTCTTAATGATTTTTACTATATGTTCACTTAGTAGGCAGCAAAATCAAAAAGACGTGCTATAAGCCACGCCAATACATAAAGAGGCACACATGAGCAGTAGCCCGAAATTGAACGACTCGCTGCGCGAGGCAATCTTTGCCACGCCCGACGCAATACTTGATGATCAGGACGTCATGCACGCCCTGATTGCCGCCAATGAGAGATCAATGGGCGGCAATATCGTCGATTTGCGCGGAATCGCAATGGAACGGCTTGAGGCCCGGCTTGACCGGCTTGAAGACACGCACCGCAGCGTGATCGCAGCGGCATATGAAAACCTTGCAGGCACCAATCAGGTGCACCGCGCCATCCTGCGTATGCTGGACCCCACCGAATTTGAATCGTTTCTGAGCGATCTGGGGGGTGAGGTGTCCGAGATTTTGCGCGTTGATGTAGTCACTTTGGTGCTGGAATCCGTACAGGACGACAATGACCCGGAAGTTCAACGTTTGGGTAAAGTGCTGACAGTGGCCGAACCAGGGTTCATTGACACCTATTTGACACAGGGCCGCAGCAACCATCCACGACAGGTCACGCTGCGACAGGTTCATGGCTCTTCCGAAGTTCTCTATGGCGAAGCTGCCAACTGGATCCGCTCTGAGGCCTGCCTGAAACTTGATTTCGGTGATGGTCGCCTGCCCGGATTACTGGTTTTTGGTGCCGAAGACCCACATCAGTTTTCACCGCAGCAAGGTACTGATCTGTTGGCCTTTTTTGCCGGTGTGTTTGAGCGCTCGATGCGCCACTGGTTGTCTTGAGTCTGATTTCCCCAGCTTGTCGGGATGCGCTTCAGCATTGGCTTGGAGGGCAAAAATCACTGAACGGTGTGGCTGAAAATACGCTTTTGGCCTATCAGGGTGATCTAGGTGAATTTCTGTCTTTCATGTCATTGCACAAAGGCGGCCCACAAGGGTTGGGCGCCCTTGAAAACATCACCGTATCGGATATGCGTTCCTGGATGGCGCAGATGCGCGGATCAGGCGTCGCTGCCCGCTCACTGGCGCGCAAACTGTCGGCCGTCAAAGGGTTTTGCCGATGGCTAAGCGAACGGGAAGGTCTGGAAATGACCGCTGTTCTGTCCATGCGAGCGCCCAAATTCCAACGCAAGCTGCCCCGGCCATTGGCCGAAGATGCTGCACAAAGCATGATTGAAACGGTTGAGCTGCAATCTGCCAGCAACTGGGTTTCGGCACGCGACGTTGCTGTTGTGACGTTGCTTTATGGCTGCGGGCTGCGCATATCCGAGGCCTTGGGACTGACTTGGGCCGAAACCCCACTGCCAAAAGTGCTTCGTATTGTCGGCAAAGGTGGAAAAGAACGGATTGTACCAGTCCTGCCTGCTGCGCGTGAGGCAGTGAACATCTATACGCGTCTGTGTCCGCACGAATATGACCCTGACGCGCTCCTGTTTCGCGGTGTACGTGGCAGGCCGTTGAACGCACGTTCTATTCAGATGGTAATGGCAAAGGCCCGGATGCAGCTTGGGTTACCCGCCACGGCGACGCCGCATGCGATGCGCCACAGCTTTGCCACCCATCTTTTAGCCGCGGGTGGTGATTTGCGCGCTATTCAGGAATTGTTGGGCCATGCGTCGTTGTCGACGACACAGGCTTATACTGCTGTTGATACCGCCCATCTTATGGAAGTTTACAATCGGACCCACCCAAAAGCGTAAGCCCTAAAT
>PIVL01001129.1 GCA_003354145.1 Paracoccaceae bacterium | reverse complement strand
ACGATAGCTTATCATGAGGCAACTAGCCAACAACCACACAACGGATCCAGATGAACCACCACAAAGAGCAGACGACCACGACGAGCCAGAGACCGCGCACAACCAGAGACAGCCAGACGAAGATCCAGAGTCGACGACAACGCAGAGGACAACCACAGAAGACGAGAGGCATGGGCTCAGTTCGGGGTGTTCGGTGGAAGAGCTCACAGGTGAGGGCGGCATGGGTTTCGTCAGGGATCTTGGGGAGGCAGCATGGAGGGGGAGCACAGCACCACAGCAGCAGCACAAAGCAGAGCCACACACCTTCAGCAACAGCTGGTACTCGCAGAAGCACCCTCGGACCAGCATCGGTGGAGGCACAGGCAACTTGTACTATGCAGAGGCAGACGTCCCACACTTCATCCTGCAGCGAAGAACCACCAACACCACCACCAATGACAACAACACACCACTCACAGTCACCTCAGGTGGAGGCATTGGTGCACTGTCCACAACACCCTCGGATGTCCCACACAGCATCCTGCGAAAACAGATCCTG
>PIVL01001128.1 GCA_003354145.1 Paracoccaceae bacterium | reverse complement strand
ACTACTACTACTACTACTACTACTACTACTACTACTACTACTACTAACTGCTAACTGCTTTTAACTACTAAGTACTAAAACTACTACCACTACTACTACTAATACTACTACTACTACTGCTACTACTACTAATGCTGCTATTCCTAGCGGTCACCACTTCTAATAACCACTACTACTACTACTACTACTACTACTACTACTACTACTCATAGCTATTCCCACCTTCAGTAACTACTACTACTACTACTACTTCTACTACTACTACTAGGCCTAACTATTTGCTACCTCTACTAACTACTGTTACTCATGACTTTACTACTCCAACTAACTACCATTACTCCTAACTGTAACTACCACTACACCTAATTATTTCCGCTCCTACTAATACTACTACTACTACTACTACTACTACTACTACTACTACTACTACTACTACTACTACCTACTACCTACTACCTACTACCTACTACCTAGTACCTACTACCTACTACCTACTACCTACTACCTACTACCTACTAACTACTACTACTACTAACTAG
>PIVL01001127.1 GCA_003354145.1 Paracoccaceae bacterium | reverse complement strand
CCCAACAGAAGTTCAGCCTGGCACCAGCAATGCAAACAAGAGGGTTCCCGCTCCTGTGGCTTTTTCTGGTTTTTGCTTGGCCATGACCTGGTTGCTGATCATCATCAGCACCATCATGATCACCATCATCATCATCATCATCATCATTATCAGCCTAGGGTTCACTATACTCAGCCTAGGATTCACTATAATCAGCAAGACAGCTGGCTAGCTGCTCAAAAAAGGCCACCAACCGCACTTCCTTCAGTTTTCTTTTGTGGCTGCAGGGTGCTCCTCTGTTGGGCCCTTCTTTTGTTCATTTTTTGGCTTGCTCTCTCCTCCTGTTGTCTCCTCCTGCTCTCTCCTCCTGTTGTCTCCTCCTGCTCTCTTTGATGGCATCACAGCTAAAGCAGGCCAGCACAAAAGTGACACAAAAAAGGGCCCAACAGAAGTTCAGCCTGGCACCAGCAATGCAAACAAGAGGGTTCCCGCTCCTGTGGCTTTTTCTGGTTTTTGCTTGGCCATGACCTGGTTGCTGATCATCATCAGCACCATCATGA
>PIVL01000501.1 GCA_003354145.1 Paracoccaceae bacterium | reverse complement strand
GATATTGGGCTCGTGTTGGGTGCTATCTGAAACACACGCCTTCTTGTTGCTTGTCTCTTTTGCATTCTGGAGCTCGTGTTGGGTGCTATTTGGGGCACACACCTCTTCACCGTCTATTTCTATGATGTTGCGATGCTCGTGTTGGGTGCTATTTGAAGCATAGGTATCTCTGTGGCTCTTCTTCATGGCGGTTGCTGATGGCACTTTCTGCATCGTCCACCACACGCGGTAGTCTTCGTCGATCGCTTTCAACACCACCATGGGCAATTTTCCACTCTTTGCGAGTTCGAACGAATGCACCACTATATTCTTCTGTGTCATTGGTAGCTCCTGGTGTCCCGTGTATGGCTCATGCTCGGGCTTTCTCTTGTCGTGTTGGTAATATATGAGGGGGTCCCCTTGTTTGTCGAGGCCGGCAATCCATCCAGGCGCAAATGTCTTGCGCCAGTTATCCGCTTCGTTACCCCACCAATGGTATCGTATGGTACCGTCTCTGTCAGCCCCAATTAGCTTAGCAACGCCGAATGGGTGTGGTGGTTGAAGCGGTATGATGATCAGTGCTCCTTCATTGGCCCATTCGCCTGATCGGTATGCGCGTATATCTTCCCAATCACATGTTGATGTTGTTATGTCGCTCCATGGGTAGAATCTTGCCAGCCTGTTTACATGGGTCTTCATTCGTTTCGCCTTGCCCCTGTGGAAGAATCGATACTGGTTGGCGCTTATTCTTTGCACTATAGTATGGGGTCCAGTCCATTTTTGGGTCCATTTGGCGGGGGCTTTTGACGCATCAAGTACGGATGTTGTATCTGCATCGTCTTGGAGCCACTTGGTCTGCTGCGGCTCCCAGAATAACACTAGATCGCCGTTGATGCCGTTCTCCTTGTCTTCTGGTGTAAATGTGATGGTAGATTTCTTGAGGTTGTTGCGTGCTTGGTTTGCGCTTGCTATCTTGGCCTGGTTCTCGCGTACGATCTTGTATATGGCTGTGCTTCGAGCCACCAGGCTACTCCCCCAATCAACACCATTTGCAGTCCCCTGCGATTCCTTGCGCGTGAACGACAGGTCCTGTAGGTACGATGCTGTCCGACCGAACATTAGCTCATAAGGCGAGTACCCGGTTGACGAGCACGTAGACACATTGTAATTATACACGACCGCCTGCAGGTATGTGTTCCAGGCCAAGCCGAATCGAGCTGATAATGCGGTCATCATGTGATTTAGCCAACGGTGCCACCGCTCAGTCGGGAGGGCTTGTGGCTGATAGCCACCCGTCGTGGTGTGGTTAATGCCCCACTTTTTGCATATGTACGCGAATCCCGCGTTCACGAACTCGCGCCCCTCGTCTGATAGGAATTCTTCCGGTGGGCCAAGGCCATTGAGGATATAATCGTATATAGCTTGGCCTACTTCCGCAGCGGACTTGGTGCGCAGAGGTATCGCGATGGACCAGCGCGAGAACAGGCAGTAGCAGGTCAATATATATCGGAAACCGTCACTGGTGACGGCGCTCGCTTCAACGATGTCGATGCCCAGGGTCACCCACGGCGTGTCCCTTTTGCAAGCCACGCCAGCTAGACCTTGGTTCAGGGGCCGGGTGCATTTGCGTACTGCACACGTGTGGCATGAGCGGACCCACCGCCTGACATCGCGCCACGCGCCTGGCCAGTGGAAGTGGCGGCGCACCGCCTCCAGCGTACGGTCGGTGCCCACGTGGCCAGCTTGAGGCGACGTGTGATACAATCGAAGCACAAATGCGCGCAGCTGCACTGGCACCGCAATGCGCGGGCCGGCATGTGTGCGCACATATAAGAGGCCGTTGGCACCCAGCACTGCATGGTTTTCGGGGCCGTCAACAGCGGTATCTTCCGGTGTGGCGTGTAGAGCCAGACGCAGGCACCACGGGTCCAATTTCTGGTGCCGCACGAAGTCAGCGGCCGTATATGCTCCTGTTTCCGCGGGGTGGAAAAAGAATGGAGCTTTCTCCGAAGGCTCAACACCTGGCAATGGCAGTCGCGCCTTGGCGTCGCACGGGGGCTCCGGCCATGTCGGACTGGCGGCGCTTACAGGCGCGATTGGTGTTGCAGGAAGACAGCCCTCCGCTGGTCCCAGCGCGGCCTTTGCTAACGGCACAAGGCCCAGTTTCGCAACCGGCGCATAATGCACCACATCCGCAGCCCGCGTAAAGAATGATGTGATACTGTTTAATGGGACCTGGCGC